>DXBN01000080.1 GCA_019116505.1 Candidatus Enterococcus avicola
ATGATTTCTGTCGTAAACTTATCCATAGGAAGACCCTCTTTCTAGAATTGGTTGTCGTGACTTTATTCTACCAAGAATTGGGTCTTCTTTTTTTTGGTTTTTTTCATTTACACAAAATATTTTACGCTCTCGGTTTTTGGGAAACTACTAATAAATTTTAATAACCAATTATAAATTTTTTTAATAGTTTAAGCTTTAAGACCGATAAATTGTTTAGTGCAAAATAAAAAGGAAGCATTATGCAAATGAAAAATCCTGCAATGATGCTTCCTTTTTAGCGCAAAAAAATATCATTGTATGCACCCTTCAATTCTACTAACCTTCTAATTGGCAGAAAAGTTGATTAGGAGGAATGAAAGGATGCTTACAATGACGCAAATTCATCATATCAAATTTTTGTATGAGGATAAAGGTTATTCCTTACGGAAAATAGCTGAAGAAACCGGACATGATTTTAAAACTGTTCAAAAATATGTGAACCAACAGGATTTTAATGTTACGCCAGAAAAACGTAAAGTAATTCCTAAAAAGATTGACCGATACAAAGATGAAATAATGGCATGGTTAGTAGCTGACTTAGAAATGCCTAGAAAGCAGAGACATACTGGAAAAAGGGTCTACGACCGCTTACAAGAAAAGTACGGGGATGATCTTGATATTAGTCTTCGTTCTATTCAAAGTTTTGTATCAGAAGTTAAAAAAGATTTACAGTTGAAAAAAGAAGTGGCAGCAATTCCATTAACACATATGCCTGGACAGGCACAAGCTGATTTTGGAGAAGCTATTTTCGAAGAAAATGGTGAACGCTTCACAGGATTTTATTTTAACCTCTCATTTCCATATAGTAACGGTGGCTATACACAAATTTTTAAAGGTCAAAATCAAGAATGTTTATTACAAGCAATGCGCCAAATATTTGAACATATTGGTCGTGTACCTACGGTTATTTTATTCGATAATTTATCCGCAGCAGTTAAAAAGATAAGGAAAGATGGTGGCCGAGATTTAGTAGAGCAATTCACAAGATTTGCGGCACATTATGGCTTTCAAAGCAACTTCTGTAATCCTGGGAAAGGGAATGAAAAAGGAAACGTAGAAGGAAAAGTTGGTTATCATCGTCGGAATTTATTTGTGCCTATGCCTGTATTTAAGAGCTTAGAGGATTATAATAAAACGTTATTCGAATTATGTGAGAAAGATCAACAGCGCCCGCATTACAAACGGAAAATTGATATTTCACAACTGATGATAGAAGATAAAAAAGCCATGAAGCCGTTGGCTGAAAAAGCATTTGAGGTGAAACGTTTCAAACAATTGAAAGCGAATGGTTACGGTAAAATTCAAATTGAAACAAATCAGTACTCTACATCACCTAATTTTGCTTATGAAAAAGTGTGGGTAAAAATAACACACAATACGATTTCTATCTTAAATGAAGAATACGAAGAAATTATCCAACATCCAAGACTTTATGGAACAAATTTAGAGTCTATGAAATGGACACCTTATTTGAATCTAATCGCAAAGAAACCAAAATCATTAAAACAAACATTGTTTTATCAGGAACTACCAGACCCATGGAAAGATTTTATTAATGAACAAAAAAAGCCACGTCCAGCAATAGAATTATTAGCTGATTTTATGAATCAAGAAGATAACCTAGTACAAGCAACAGAAGCATTAACAGCGACATTACAATTAGGATTAAAAGATTTAGATAGCATTCGTTTAACGTGGAATAGATTACGTCAACCTCAACAGAATATCGCAGATATTCACGTTCCAGCAGCCTTTATTCAAAAAGAACATAAACCTGATTTAACGATGTATGACCAGTTATTGAATGGCGGTGTGAGATGATGAAAGAGCAAATCGTAAAGTATTGTCGGGAATTGCGTTTGGGAAGTCGAATGAGCGAAGAATATCAACAAATTGAAGCAGAAACACATGAAGAGTTTTTACTGAAGCTCTTAGCAATAGAAGTTGGACACCGCGAAGTCGCACGGACAAATCGATTAATTAAAAATGCGAATTTCGATATCATTAAGACATACGAAAATTATGATTTTACCCGAGTTTCATTACCGTCCAGTATCGATCTTACTACAATTCGAACAGGTAGTTTTATTGAAGCAAAGCAAAATTTGATTCTTTATGGACCATCTGGCGTAGGAAAGACTCATTTAGCAACCGCCATAGGCGTGGAACAATGTCATCAAGGGAAAATAGTGAAGTTTTATCGCACTGCCGCTTTAGTAAACGAACTTATTGAAGCAAAGCAGGAAGGACGGCTCGCTAAGTTCTTAAAAACAATTGAGAAAGCAGATTTATTAATTTGTGACGAGTGGGGATTTTTGCCTCTTAGTCAAGAAGGTGCGCAATTATTATTTCAAGTTGTATCAGCGTGTTATGAGCGTAAGAGTCTGATTTTAACAACCAATCTGGAATTCAGTAAATGGTCGACCATCTTCTATGATGAAAAATTAACCGCTGCATTAATTGATCGATTAGTTCATCATAGTCACCTTATTGCATTTCAGGGTCCAAGTTATAGATATCAACATTCTAGTATAAATCTCTAAACTAAATAACCGAAGGGTGCTGGAATTTTAGTTTGCATTTTGAAGGAATTTTATCTTGCATAATACAGAAATACGTGGTAATACTAATTGCAAACCTCG
>DXBN01000081.1 GCA_019116505.1 Candidatus Enterococcus avicola
GACTTAAATTTGAACGACTCATTTCCTCTAAACGATTGAGCCACGTTTTCTTTGCACGATCAGTCAACATATTTTGCATTTCTAAGCCTTCTTTAATCGCATACTTTGCGACACCATCACCGACGATAAACGAATTAAAGCGTTCATGACTTAGTTTTTCTGCTACCTCAATTGGGTTTTTAACCCCGCGACTGCCCGCAACTGCACCAATATCAAAATTATCACCATTCATGAAAGCAGCATCTAACTCAACCATGCCCACTTCATTTGGTAGTCCACCGTAACCGACTGATTTATAAAATGGATAATCTTCCACCATTTTAATGGCATCAACAATCGCCTTTTGCGCCTTACCACCTTTTGCTAAATCTTTTGTGGCTGTCGCAATACCATCACAAGCCATTCGCCATGTTGCTATCATTCCATAAGTCATTTTTCTTCCTCCTAAATTATTCATTATTCACACAAGTTTAAAATCGCCTGCATATAAATTTCCATATTTAATAGTAAGTCACTTTCATTCATGTACTCATCGACATTATGCGCAATCCCTTTTTGCCCCGGAAAAGAAGGTCCGAAAGCGACTGTATTTGGTAAAAAGCGTGCATAAGTCGCTCCAGTTGTTGTCACTGGCGTACTATCTAAGCCAGTTACTGTATCATAAGCCTGTGTTAATTGTTGAATCTCGGGTAAATTTTTATCATGTAAAATACTAGGCAGACTTCGAACGACTTTAACTGTTGTTTCGATCGGATAGGCCGCTTGTTGAAGTCCTTCCAAAACATCATTTTCGGTATATGAGACTGGGTAGCGAATTGACAAACCCAGTTTAAAACCCGTTGCTGTTTTTTGTAACAAGTAAGGCGTGACATTTAAGAAGCCACTCATTGCGTCCTGCCAATGCATATTCAAACCTTCGCCGTAATGTTGATTGTGCAAACTCTTTACAATCCAAGCAAAGTACGCCTTGATTTTCGAATCGGTACTGAACGTTTCAATTTCTTTTGCCAGTAACGTAATCGCATTCTCTCCCATATCAGGTGCATTCGAGGGGGCACGTTTACCAGTAACTTCTATTGTTTTTCCTTCGATTTGACAGCTTAAATGATCCGGTACAAAGCTTCGATCTTGCTCTCCTATGATTCCAGTAATTTTCGCTAGCGTTTCAGGACGAAAACTTGTTTCGTATTCTACTGCCAAAATTCCACGTTCACCATAGACGACGGGATACTTACAGTCGGGTGTAAATGCAAAAGTTGGTGCTTTTTCATATTTTAAATAGCGAGCAATATCAGACGAGCCACTTTCTTCATCGCTACCAAATAGGATACGGATAGTTTTATTAATTGGATAACCGTGATCAACGAGTAATTTTAAGCCATAAAGACAAGAAAAAATGGGGCCTTTATTATCAAGAATGCCACGAGCAAATAGTTTTCCTTCACGCTGCGTTAAAGTAAACGGTGGCGATGTCCACTGTCCGCCTGCTTCAACGACATCAAGATGCCCCATGATTCCTATATAATCTTCCCCTTCGCCAATTTGGACGTAGGCGACACTGTTATCGACTAAATGCGGTGTAAATCCGTAATTAGCCGCAATAGCCATCACTTCTTCGAGGACTTTTTTATTCTCATTACCATACGGTGCACCTTCTACGGCAGGCCCTTTAATACTCGGTATCGCAATCAGTCGTGCCAAATCATGATAAAAATCAGCCTTGTGCTCTTCAATCAGTTGTTTAATTGATGGTTTCATTTCTCATCACTCCTTTTTTTTACTTATCTACCATTCATAAAAATTCGTATTTGTTGTAACGCCCGGTGAAACACTCATAAAAGCATGTTGGTCAATCTTTTTAATTAATTGGTTCAAACGACCGAGGTCTTTTTTACTAGCAACGATAAACAAAATCTTCTTCTCTTCTTTTGAAAAAGCGCCCTCAACATTATTTACAACCGTAATTCCTCTTTTTAAATCTTCTTGTAAAATTGGCACCAGTGCCTCGGAATGATCCGTCACTAAAAGAATTTGAACTTTTTGTTGTTTCGTATTCACAAAATCTACAGCTTTACCACTCACAAAAACTGCCAATACACTATAAAAAGCATATTGCCAACCGAAAATAAAACCGGCTAAAAAATGTACCGTACAATTAAAAATAATAAAAATACTGCCAATTGAACGGCCCGTTTTTTTGCGAACCAAAACACCAATGATATCTAAGCCACCTGTTGAAAAATCACTATTAAGAGTAATCCCTACTGAAGAGCCATGTAAGACTCCTCCTACCATTGCCGCTAAAATCGGATCGGTCACAATCGTTTTTACTGGAATCAAACTCATAAAAAGATACGTTAACAACACAGCGACAATCGTGTACTTAGTAAATTCACGGTTAATCCAAAACCATGAAATGATGAGTAGTGGAATATTCAGACACAAAACGAGTGTTGGAATCGATAATGAGAGACCCACGAATTGATTAACAACTGCAACAATTAGTTGGACGAATCCTGTCACGCCACTCGCATAAATATTTCCCGGTAACCAAAAAAAGTTAAAAGCAATCGATACCATCAAAGCATAAACCGCCGCAATGATAATTTTTGAACGTTTGTCCATTTCTTTTTTCAACAAACTAAAGCGCTCCTTCAACAAATAGTATATACCACTTAGTATATACTATTATCCAGAGATAACAAGAGAAAAAAGCATTTTTTTGAAATCGCTTTACAGTAAATAAAACTAAAAAAGAAACCCTTTCGCTGATGCTGAAAGAATTTCTTTTAAATGACTATTATTGATGTTTTTGATAAAAAGCGTCCAACTCTTTTTGATTTTTAATCGTTAAACTTTTTTCAGCGTAACGTCTTTTTAGATCTTCAAAATGTGCGCGTTTTTCTTTGGAACGTCCTTGATACACGACCCACCAAAAGAAGTCAAAATCAATTTTTTCATGACAACCTTGCGCCATGTCTGGTCGTGATTTGTTGTGATATTTGATGCGACGAGCAATGACACGTTTTAATGATGCCCATCTCGAAAACTGTAGAAAGATAATTTGATCCGCTGCTTCTAAGCGTTCTTGCTGATAAAAATTCGTATAGTTGCCGTCAATAATCCAATTATTCCCTGCTAAATGCTTGGCAACGAGTGATAAAGCTTCCTCTTTGTTCCGTTCTTGCCAATCTTCAACAAATTGAACAGTATCTAAATGCAAGACAGGAATTTGCTTTTTATCCCCTAGAAACTTCGCTAACGTTGATTTGCCGCTACCTGAATAACCTAAGATTGCGATTTTCATTTGAGTGCTCCTTCGTCTAATTTGAAAATTAACGATAGCATTTCCGCCTGAAATTAGCAATCTTTAGCTTGTATAAATTTGACGCAGTATGCTTTCTTTTAATTGCATGAAAGATTCATCCATCACAACTTCATTTTTTTCTTCCGCCAGCGCCTTCAAACTATAATCCACATCAATTG
Organism: Candidatus Enterococcus avicola; assembly: GCA_019116505.1. Taxonomy (GTDB): domain Bacteria; phylum Bacillota; class Bacilli; order Lactobacillales; family Enterococcaceae; genus Enterococcus_I; species Enterococcus_I eurekensis. Next base: position 3,487 of record DXBN01000081.1, read on the forward strand.
ATTCTACAATCGCACCTGGTGCTTTGGACATCACAATAACGCGTGTCGCTAACGACAAAGCTTCTTCAATATCGTGTGTAATTAAAAATATCGTTTGACCACTCTTCTGCCATAGTTTTCGCATAAGTCCTTGCATCTTCATTCTCGTCAATGCATCTAACGCTCCAAAAGGTTCATCCATTAGTAACAACTCAGGATGATTAACCATTGTTCTTGCCATTGCAACTCGTTGCTTCATTCCACCCGATAACTCATGAGGATAGCAATCTGCAAAATCAAGCATCTCGATTTGTTCAAGAAAAAAATTCGTTTCTTCTTGTCTTTTATTGACTGGTATCTTTCGCATTTTCATGCCATATTCAATATTTTTTCGGACAGTTAGCCAAGGATAGAGCGTTGAAGTCTGAAAAACAACTCCTCGTCTCCAGTCCGGTCCATCAATTATTTCGCCATTCATTCGAACCTCGCCTAACGAGGGTTTCAGATAACCTGCCATTAATTTTAATAATGTACTCTTGCCACAGCCTGAAGGACCCACGAGACAAATAAATTCTCCACTTTGAATCGTTAATGAAAGGGGATCCGTTGCGGTTAAGTCATCTTTTTTTGATGAATAGATAACTTGTGCATTTTCTAACGTCACAACTGCTTCCATCTTTTCTTCCCCCATTTTTATTTTCGCTCAATTAATTTTTCGATATACTCACTATTAATAAATTCGTTAACTTCTTGTTCACTAGGAATTTGATCAATTGATTTTTGCTCGACTAAGAATTCAGCAGTATCTAAAAATACTTGATGAAAATGTCCTGGTTTCGCATTTGTTCCTAAGTAATCATTCGAAATTAACTCTTCTGGTCGAAGCCATTGACTCATATTCATTTGTTTCAATGTCTCTTCTTCTGTCAAGTTCAGGTCTTTAGAAACTTGCGCTACTGCATTAGCAGGTTCTTCAAAATAAACATTTTGTCCATCGGTTAATGCCGATAAATAATCAACGACTAATTCAGGATATTTTTTGGCAAAGTCTTTATGAACTAAATCAATATTTGATGTCATATAACCTTTTTCAGCTAAATCTCGACTTGTTAGTAACACTCGTCCTTGATCTTTCAAATGAGAAAGTGTTGGTTCCCAAGTATATGCCGCATCAAGGTCATTTCTTTCCCATGCCGCGACAATATCAGCAGTTTCCATATCTAATAAAGAAACTTCTTCTCGAATACCAGCTTCTTCTAGCGCTTTTAATAAGCTGAAATGCGAGGTTGAACTAAAAGGTACTGCAATTTTTTTCCCTTTTAAGTCGGCTACACTCTGAACCTTACTGTTTTCAGGAACGACGAGTGCTTCATTTTCACCAATGACATCATGTAACCAAATTAATTCTACTGGTAGGTTTTTAGCCAAAGCTACTACGCCATTGGTATAACCCATTTCAGCAAAATCAATACTACCAGAGACAAGTGCTTGATTGGCTGCTACACCGGAATCAAAAAATAAAAATTCTGTTTCAATCCCTTTATCTTTAAAATATTGATCAAATTTTTGTGTCGAAATCGCTACTTGCTTATCGTTGGGTACCCGAATGATACCAATTTTAACCTCTTTTGGTAATTGATTAACGGTTGTTGCTTCACCATTTTTACACGCGGATAGCGACAATAATAACATCAACATTCCTATAAGTTTCATCGTATAACGCTTCATCATTCTTTTCCTCCCCAAAATATCACTAGGCTTTCTATTTTCTTAATCCCTAAATCAAGTAAGATTCCTGTAATTCCCATAATAATAATGCCGACGAACATCACGTCACTTTTTAGATAACGACTCGCATCGATTACCATCCAGCCAATACCACTTGTTGCTGCAACCATTTCAGCTGCAATCAATGTCGTATAAGAGACACCTACTGCTGTTCTGATTCCGGTAAAAATTTGCGGTAAACAAGATGGGAAAATAACTGTAAAAAAGAGTTGAAGCTTGCTCGCTCCTAATGATTGCCCACTTAAAATATAATCCTCTTTCACTTGTTTGACAGCCGAAACACCTGCAACATAAATTGGCGCAAATGCAGCTAGAAATAAAAGAGTTACTTTAGATGTCTCATCTATTCCAAGCCATAAAACAAGTAACGTATAGTAGGCTAACGGTGGTAATGGGCGATAAAATTGAACAATTGGATCAAATATGGCTTGAAAAGTCAAAAAATAGCCACTCAGCAATCCTAATGGAATACCAGCAAGTAACGCAAAGAAGAGCGCAACAAACATTCGATAAAAACTGATTCCAAGTTGCCCTAGTAATGATGTACCATTGTACCCATTCTTAGCAATTTCTATGAAGGTTTCCCATGTTTTTTGAGGTGATGGAACAAGTTGTGATTGAATTAAACCTGTATTCGTAACAATCCACCAGATTAATAAAATAATTACCCAGGTCATCATTGATAAAACTTGTTTCTTATTTTTATTCTTTACTTTCATTTTTGATACCCTTGCTTCCATTTTTTTTACAATTATTTTCAACATAAATCGAAGTGCTTTTATTTGAACACTTCGATCTATGTCAAATTTTTTTCGAATTAGTTAAACGATTTAATGTTGTGTACCTTCATAAATTTTAAAGCAAATCGAAACGGTAATTGGTTACAATCGGCTCGCGTTCTTTTACTTGATCGTTGAAATACTCATACATGCTTATTCCTAGGAATGAACCCATTAAGTTATAAACGTTATCATAACCCAACATGCCTAATGCTCGTACCATATTATAAGAACGTTGACTTGATAAACAATGAACATAAACTGGTTGATCTTTAGGAATTTCGTTTAGTCGCTCTCTAAATTGACTCATCGGAATATTAATGGCCCCTTTAATATGACCTTCTTGATATTCTCTTTCTTCACGTCCATCAATAATAAATGCTCCTGATTCAACTAACGCACGGATTTCTGTAACAGGCGTTTGTTTGTATTCACCATTTAAAATATTCAAACCAACTAGCGCTGCCATGTTAACTGCGTCTTTTGCAGTGCCATAATCAGGTGAGTAGCATAGTTCTAATTCTTTTAAATCTTCCAAGTTTCCATTGAAGGTGATTAAAGTTGCTATCACATCAACTCGTTTATCAACGTTCCCTTCACCAATACATTGCGCTCCTAAAATTTGACCTGATGGATATGCGTAAACTAATTTAAAGAAAATTGGTTTCGCACCAGGCATCAGTCCAACTTTATCTTTTGGAATCACATATGCTGTACGATAATCAAGCCCTTCTTTTTGACAAGCTTTCTCATTCAATCCTGTACAAGCCGCATTCATATTAAACACACGAACAACAGATGAGCCAATCACTCCATGATTACGATACGTCCGTCCATAAATATGGTCTGCTGCAGCACGTGCTTGGCGTTGAGCAGGTCCGGCCATCGTTAATTGTGTCACTTTTCCAGTTTGTTTATGCGTTACTTCAATAGAATCACCTACCGCATAAACATGTGGTGCTGAAGTTTGATAGTGGTGATTAACTTTAATTGCACCTGTTTCACCTAACTCAATACCAGATTCAACAGCCAATTTTGTTTCTGGTAACACGCCAATCGCCATAACAACCATTTGTGCTGCAATGACTTTTCCAGAGTCTAAAACAACATGATCCTCACTAATTTCAACTAGACGATCTTCTAATACAAGGTTTACTCCGTGATCATAAATTTCTTTATGTAAAATTTGTGCCATATCATAGTCAAATGGTGTCATCACTTGATCCGCCGCTTCAATCAATGTCACTTTTTTGCCTGCAAGTTGTAAGTTTTCGACAACTTCTAAACCAATAAATCCCGCACCAACAACAGCAATTTCATTAATACCATTGCTATCGATGTAACGTTTAATCTGATCAATATCTGGTACATTTCGAACAGAAAAAACATTCGCTCCGTTAATTCCTTTAATTCCTTGTGGTAAAATCGCTCGTGCTCCTGGAGATAACACAAGTTCATCATACGTTTCGGTATATTCTTCCAATGTTTGCACATTACGAACGGTGACTTTTTTTGATTCTTTATCAATTTTAATTACTTCTTGATTCACTTTTGCTGTAATATTATATTGTTTATGAAATTGTTCTGGCGTCATTAAAACCAAATCTTCTGCTTTTTCAATGGTTTC
>DXBN01000082.1 GCA_019116505.1 Candidatus Enterococcus avicola
GTTTTATAATTCGTAACCTTATCATAGCTTTTTTTTTTTCAAAAAGCAAGAAAAAACGAACAAACATTCGCCTTTATTTAATTAATTCTCTTCTCAATAACTCAAAGCCAGCCATGACTGCCCGGTTCTGAATCGTTTCACGATTACCGGCGACTTGATAAAAATGACTCGATACACCTTCATTTGAAGCCAGACCTATCCAAAAACTTCCCACAGCTTGTCCCTCTAACTCATCGGGTCCAGCGACACCTGTAAAAGCCAAAGCATAATCTGTCTGAGCAAGTTTACGACTTTGAATCGCCATCGCTTCAACACATTCTTGGCTAACAGTCCCGAATTCTTCAATTAAGGTGTAATCAATTTGTAAAAAATCAATTTTTGTTTGTGCTGAATACGTTACAAAACCACCTGGGAAGACACTAGAGACACCTGAGAGTTCACCCAAGCTTCTTTGAAAAGCACCCGCAGTCAGACTTTCAGCTGCCGTAACACGTTTCCCTTTTTCCTCTAAGAGCGCGACAACAACTTTAACTAAAGAATTATCTTCTCCATAGCCATAGAAATAATTCCCCACACGAGTCTGGATCTTTGTTTCCAAATCATCTAATAATGGTCCAGCCAATTCTTCACTTGTTGTCTTAACTGTTAAGCGTAAAGTGACTTCATTTTCTTTGGCATATGGTGCAATTGTCGGATTTACTTGTGTCGCGATTAGATCAGATAATTCGGTGACTAAGCGTGATTCTCCAATTCCATAAAAACGTAACACACGTGAGTACAATTGGCTTGATTCTTGATAAACTTGTTTTAAAATTGGACGTACCGATTGTACCATCATTGGTTGTAATTCTTTTGGCGGACCCGGTAATAATAAGTATGTTGTTTGACTCTCTTCGGCGGTATAAAAAATGCCGACGGCTAAACCAGTTGGATTTTGTAAAGCTTGACTATTCGTTAAAATCAGCGTTTGTAAGAAGTTGTTTTCTGTTAAAGCCCGATTTTGTTTTTTTCCATAGTCGATTAATTTTTCGTAACCTAAAGGGTCTTGAATCAAACTTTCTCCCACGTGTTCTGCAACAACTTGTTTCGTTAAATCGTCTTCTGTTGGCCCTAATCCGCCACACAAAACAATTAAATCACTTCTTTTTTCAGCAATTTCTAGTTGCCTTTTTAATCGGTTACGATTATCGCCCACCACGCTTTGATAATAGACCTCTATACCTAGATTGGCCAATTCTTTCGATAAAAACGTCGCATTCGTATTCACAATTTGTCCTAATAATATCTCTGTCCCTACTGCTATAATCTCTGCTCGCATTGGCTTTGCTCCTATCATTAAAATACTCTTTTTTTCCTTTATATTTTTTAAAAATAAAAGCAGAAAAAATACGTTAGCGTACTCTTTCTGCTTTTAAAATTACATTGAACCTTTAAATACTTGGGTATTTTTTGCGAAATAGTCCACTCCGGAGTAAACAGTTGCCGCTAAACATACATACAACATGATTTGGTCTAATGGTAAATTAATCATTGTAAATGGCACGTTTTGAATTAACAATAAAATGATTGCTAACATTTGTGTCGCTGTTTTAACTTTTCCAGGCCAAGCTGCTGCCATGACCTCGCCATCTTCGACTAATAACAGTCGTAAACCTGTTACAGCTAATTCACGACAAATAATCACTGCGACAATCCAAGCTGGTGCATAACCTAAACCTACTAGCATGATAAAGGCAGTCATGACTAACATTTTATCAGCTAATGGATCAGCAAACTTTCCAAAATTTGTAACAAGGCCACGCGCACGTGCAATATAGCCATCTAACCAATCGGTAAAACTAGCAACAGCAAAAATAAGCGCTGCAACTAAATGTGTAACCGGCAATTGGACACCTGCCACCGCTAACACACCCCAATCAAAGGGTAAAACTAAAATAATAATAAAAATGGGAATCATCAAAATTCTTAAGACCGTTAATTGATTTGGTAAATTCAATTTTCGTTCTCCTCTCTATTTAAAAACACTTACGACTACTGAGCATACGCCAGTGTCAGATTTAATTCTTTTTGTAACAATTCCGGTGCATCTTTGGCAAAATCAAGTAATTCTTGGTTGAGATGCATTTGGACATTACTACTTGCGCCAAAAGTGATTTTTACCGAAGTGACACCTGCTGGTAACTCCACACTTTGTTTTTCTTGCGGTGCTAACGTATATTGTAAAATATAAGCCCCATCTACTTGCACACCGACCCAACACCGATCGTTAAGTCCTGTAAAATCAAGCTGAACCGGTTTTTCAACATTTTCAACTTTAACTTCAGAGACACGTGGTGCGACATGATTAATCGCTATCTTCATTTTAATTTCTTCGCTCGAGCTCGTTGATTCAGTCGTTTCTGAAGGCCTTGTTTCCTTTGTCTCTTTTGCTTCAGTCGATTGCGATGTTGCAGCATTTTGTACTTCAACAGAATTCGGTGTTGCGATAATTGGATTGGCCTTCTTATCTTGAATTGATAAATAACCGACAATAATTAAAATGGTTAACGCAATCAAGGCCATTAAAATCGTTGGTAAGTAATCAAGCCATGTCCGACTTTTAGCTGGCCCATGTGTCGTCATTCGTGAACCTTCAACCGTTTCAATTGGTTGTCGGGCTTTCACAGCTGTTGTCGCATCCAGTTCTGTTTCTCCATTAAAGACTGCAATTAGATGCTCTCCATCTTCACCAACTACTTCGGCATATTGCCGTAGAAACGTGCGCACATAATAATCACCTGGTAACAGATCAAAGGCACCTTTTTCGATTGCTTCTAAATAACGCTTTTGAATTTTGGTTTTTTGTTGCAATTCATCAAGGCTAATATTTTTATTTAATCGGGCTTGCCGAAGTTTATCTCCTATTAAAAGCTCGTTGCCCACTCGTCCATCTTCTCCAGTCTATATCATAAATTTACTTTATTTAGAATACCATAAAAAGCCGTCTTGTAGCGTCTTTTTCTAGAACCTCTAAAAATTTTTAATCTTCTTTTGATAATGGTTCTAGATAAAAACGACTAAAGTTTTCTTTCTTAATAAATTGCTCGCCTGCACGTAGACAATCTTCTAGCTCGATTGCTTGAATGACTGCCGGTAAATCAAATAACGTTAGCTCTCCGAATAAATCTTGGGTAAATTGATTGGCAATATATTCTAAAGAATTCAAGGATTGGAAATATTTTCCTAGCATTTTTTTCTTCAATAAAGCTAAGTTTTCTTCATTCACACCAGCATCTTGTTTAGCATTCAGTAAAATAGCTTCCATTTTTTCGGCGAACAAGTCCGGATTAGTTGTATCGGTTGCAAAATCAGCGAAGTGAAAACTACGATCAAAAGAAAAATCAAAACCAAACGTATCGTCAATTACCCCTTCTTGATAAAGGTTCAAATAGTTGTCACTCGTATTGCCTAAGAGCATTTGGAAATACAGTTGAATCGCAGTTCGAAAGACCAATTGTTCTTTGGCTGTTTCCGGTAAGTCTGCTTCAAACCCGCGAATCCCCACAACCGCTTTGGTCCGGTTAACTGGCATTTGCACAGATGAAAAAGGAATAATATCCGCTGATGTTTCTTCTGGAAATTGGTGAATAATTTCTTGAATCGGGCTGAACGTTTTCGTTGCTTGATTTTCTTTAATCCATGTCATCATTTCATTTGGATCGATATCTCCGACGACAAAAAGTGTCATATTACTTGGATGATAAAACGTTTCATAGCAACGATACAAATCGTCAGCCGTAATTTCCGCAATGCTTTCAATTGTTCCGGCAATATCAATATGAAGTGGGTGTTTAGGATACATATTATTCAAAATACCAAAAAATTGACGCCAATTCGGATCATCTTGATACATTTGAATTTCTTGTCCAATAATACCTTTTTCTTTTTCAACTGTTTCTGGCGTAAAGTAAGGCTCTTGCACAAAATCTAATAATGTTAATAGATTTTCTTTCACTCGATTACTGGCAGAAAATAAATAACTCGTACGCGTAAAGCTCGTAAAAGCATTAGCTGAAGCTCCTTGGTCGCCAAATTTTTGGAAGACGTCGCCTTCTTCTTTTTCAAATAGTTTATGTTCTAAGAAGTGAGCAATACCATCGGGAACACTTTTAAGTTCCTCGCCGGCATAACCAAAAATATTATCAATTGAACCATAATTCGTGCTAAAGAGACCATACGTTTTTTGGAAATCTTTTTTCGGCAAAAGATAAACTTTTAATCCATTTTCCAATACTTCTTCGTACAATGTCTCATTAATTTGTTCATAAATTTTTTTATTCATCGATTTGCTCCCCATTTAAAAAGAAGACGGACTCTAACTGAATTTGTTGTGCGACTATTTGAACTTCTTCTTTCGTCACACTCATAATATTTTCAATTAGTTCTTCTTGATTTTGTTTCGTTTCTGGTAGCCAAACGTTTAAATAGGCTTTTTCAATTAAAGCTTGCGGATTATCTAGTGATAATAAATATTGATTTTTCAACATGGCTTTCGTTTTTTGTAACTCTTCCTCTGTTACTTCACCACGACATAAAGCTTCCAATTGTTCACCAATCAACGTCATCGCTGCTTGACGATTTTTACCATCAATTCCGGTTTGAACCGATAAAAATCCTCTGAATGTATCAATACTACTTGAGGCATAATAAGCTAAACTCGCTTTTTCACGGACATTCATAAAGAGTTTTGAATGTGGGAAACCACCAAATAAGCCGTTGAACACCATTAACGCGTAACGCTCGGGACCATTATAATAAATATTCGTCGCATAACCTAAATTCAATTTTCCTTGTAAAATATTTTCCGTTAGCGTCGCTTCTTTTACCGTATTTTTTTGTGGTTGACGATAGAACATCTCAAAACGAGCACGTTCGCTCTGAGAAAACGGTAATTCTTTCATTTGCTCTAAAACCGCTTCTTCTGTAACGTCTCCGACTACAAAAAGGTCAATTTGATCTTCTTTTAACATTTTTTCATACGTGTGAACCAGTGTCTGAGCGGTCACTTTTTTCAGTTCCTCCACACGGCCAAAACTTGGTGTCTTTTGATCGTCATCGTCTTCAAAATACAATTCTTGTAATTTTAAAGAAGCTAAACTTTGCTTATCTTCTTCAATACTTTCGATGTAAGCAATTAAATTGTTTTTTTCTAAATCAAATGTTTGTTGTTCAAATTGGTTGTCGTGAATGTTGGGATAAAATAAAATTTCTTTCAAAAAAGCCACCGCTTCAGCAAAAACGCGGGGTTGATTGATGTATTTTCCGTTAACCACCGTCATTGCTAAGTTCACTTGATGTAAATTACCGCGTTTTCCAACATTTAAACCAAAACTTGCACCATATAAATCTGCCAACTTGGCACTCAATGCGGTTTGTGTTGGATAATTTAAACTGTTCGTTTCTAAAATACTTGTCAACAACGTCCGGCTTGCCGCTTCTTGTCTTGTATGTTTGGCAGAAAAACGCGCGAACAAACGAATCGTTTTATATTTTTCAGTTGGAATGACTGTCAAAGTAATTCCTGGTTGGATTTGAATCGTCATAAAAAAGCTCCCTTTTCTAATTAAAGTTATTCTATAATATTATAGCACAGGAAAAAGACTCCTTCGCTTTTAATGCGCGAAAGAAAAGCATTCTTATTGGAAATAAATTCTAAAGAAGTTTATACTTAAATTAAATTTAAAGAAAGGGGTCTTTTTATGAAAAAATTAGGTAGTGAATTTAAAGAATTTATCATCAAGGGTGACGCTTTGAATCTTGCAATTGGGGTTGTAATTGGAGCAGCATTCACTGGGATTGTGACAAGTGTCGTTGAAAACTTTATTACACCTTTAATTGAGTTGTTCATCTCATTATTTGTCGATCGCGGTGGCGATATGGAAGGTGCCTTAAAAGTACTGAATGTGAGAATTAATGGCGTCGACTTCAATTTCAGTATCATTATTAGTGCTATTATTACATTCCTTATCACTGGTTTTGTTTTATTCCTTGTCGTTAAATCCGTTAACCACGCAAAATCATTGACTGCTAAAACACCAGAAGAAGAAGAGGAAGTAACCTTCACAAGTGAAGATTACTTAAGAGAAATTCGCGATTTGTTACAAGAAAAATCCGATAA
>DXBN01000083.1 GCA_019116505.1 Candidatus Enterococcus avicola
CAAATTTCAAATAGAAATTGCGAAAGGCGATCATTCATGAAGAATGATCGCCTTTTTCTGATAACCTTTGACAGCATCAGAGTGCATTTTATTGGAAGTTAAGCATAACATTATTCAGTTTGTTCTGTCAATGGTGAATTAATTTTAGGTGCCGATTTTTAACTTTCACACGTCTTCTTATTTTTGGAATAAATGAAAAATAATAAAAACAGTGGTATAGTAATAGTCAAGGAGGAAACTTCTGGAAGATAAACATTTGAAGAGTTGCATAGAATTGATCAAATTACTGGAGGGATTTTTATGAGAATCACAGTTGTAGGAGCAGGACATGGTGGAACAACAATCGCTGCTGATTTAAAACGTAAGGGTCATCTAGTCACTTTGTTAAAGACTTCAAAGAGTTTGCATAACGAAAATTTTGATTACCTAACGAATAATAAAGGTCAAATCACCATTGTGGATGGCAAGGAAGAAAATACCGTATATCTAGATGTAGTGACGACGGATGTTGAGGCGGCAATCAAAAATGCTGAAATAATTATCATTTATGTACAAACGAATTACCATGAACAAGTTATTAAACGTATATTACCTTTCATGAATGAAGACCAAATCGTGTTGCTAGAGCCGGGCTATTTATCGACAGCTTATTTCTTGAAACATGAAAAGAAAAAGCGCTTTACAATTGTTGAAGCACAAAGCTCACCAATTGACTGTAGAATTATTGAACCTGGTAAAGTGAAGATATTGTTTAAAAATGTTAGAAATCCGATTGCGATCTATACGGAAAAAGATAAAGCAGTTATTCAAGAAAAGTTAAATACGCTACACTATCATTTTGTTTACCTCGAATCAGTCATCGAAGCTGCTCTCCACAACCCCAATTTAATTGTCCATACGATCGGAGGAATTATGAGTATTCCTCGAATTGAATATACTGAAGGCGACTATTGGATGTACAAAGAAGTGTTCACACCCCACGTCTGGAATATGGTAGAAAGCCTCGATAAAGAAAAAATGGATGTGCTGGAGAAAGTAGGATTGGAACGATTGTCTTACGTGGAAGCCTGCAAATTCCGTAACTTTGAAAACCAAACAATTGATGCGAAAGAAGCATTTTTAACATATGCTAAAAACAGTTCACCAGAAGGTCCATTTGTAGCGGATTCAAGATTTATAACAGAAGACGTTCCCGAAGGTCTCGTATTGCTGGAATCATTGGGGCTGATGTTAGACGTCGAAACGCCTACATGCACAGGTTTAATTAACATCGCGTCTGCTGCTCTTGCTACGGATTTTAGAGAGAATGCGAGGACTGTCGAATTACTTGGTAAAGAAAACTTGGAGAAGATAATCGGTACTCTTGTTGTTTCATTAGGTTGAAAAGCGATACCTGTGCACCAAAGGAGTCCTCTGGCCGAAACATGGCTGGAGTTTTTTTATTTTCAATCCAATTGTCCACCACCTTTTGTTGTGTTGGCGATGTAATCGAACTTTTTTTCTGGGTTCGGTGTTGCACTTCAAGCCCTAGCAGCACTACTACAAACTCCTGAAAAAATAGTTTCAGTGCTCAATGATTACGGTCTCATATTTTCTAGATGATTAATGTGAAAAACATACATTATTGATATACTTGTTGTACTAATTTAACTGATTTTCAATAAGAACTGTATTCAACAAACGGGCGGCCATTTAGGAGTGAAGAAATGAACAACTTTTATACAGCATTAGCCTATGTAAGTAAAATCATTTATGGGCCCAATCACTTAACTGTAAAGTCGATACAAGAAGAAAAGCAAAATTCCAAGTATGGTGCGGGTACATTTGAATTATCTTCTAGAACAGTTCGATTCAGAGTTGCGAATAGTACGCCTGCCAAAGTAGGGCAGTTTGTTGCATTTTGGGAAAAAGATGAAAATAATAAAAATCAAGCCTATTCATATGCAAAAGCACCGGATTTGTTAGTGATTACTACCTTTAAAAATGAAAATGAATTCGGGCAATTTATTTTTCCGAAAGAAATTCTTTTCAAGCAGAACATTCTCAGGTCCAGTTCAACAACGGGGAAAATGGCAATAAGAATTTATCCTAGCTGGGATAGTCCAACAAGTAAACAAGCGATAAAAACTCAAGAATGGCAGTTACCCTATTTTGTTGATATGAGTAACTCGAATAACTTAGCTATAGAGAAAATACTAGAACTATATTCTTTGTAATTCTCTGCAATCAGAATGAGTAACGCAGTAAATTAATATTATTTATACTTTGCTACGGGGGTACTTATGAAAACTCACTATTATTTAGGTTGGTTTAGCAACTTTTTCCCAGAGAATCTGGGTAGGGTGTTACAGGGGGATATAACTGATAGAAAATCGCTTGCTATGATTAGCTCGAATCCATCTATTTATGGAGATGATGGTGCTACAGAACGCTCGTGGCTTGACCAGGCTGGCATTATGTTTGATGAATATCATTTAATCAATTATCGCGTAGAGAAGGAAGATGCCCAAACGATAATTCAAAATGCTTCCGTCATTTTCTTGTTGGGTGGCAATATTCTTAATCAAAATCGTTTTTTGGTGGAATATGAATTATCGGATTCGATTAAAAAAAGCAACGCCGTTGTGATGGGAGCAAGCGCTGGTGCGATCAACATGTCGGCTAAATGGTTATGCTCGAAAAACTTTGGATATAAAGTTGAAGTAAGCTCTGTTGTTGATGGAATCGGCCTTGACGATTTTTCCGTCCTGTCTCATTTTGATCTTGAAAATAA
>DXBN01000084.1 GCA_019116505.1 Candidatus Enterococcus avicola
GCTTTTATTACGTTATATTTCTTATCTTCATTCATTGTTAGTATTATCCTTTTCATGGTTTGATTTTATCACGAAGGGACATTTTGTGCTTCGATTACATTAAGACATTATCATGTTCGAACGATAAAAAATGACTATTTTTATTTTTTGTAGTTGAATATTAATTAAAAGTTTATTATACTTGTGCAGTATTTGTAAAAGGGGATCTATTTAGAATCATTCTAATTTAGAATGATTTTTATATGAACAATTAACAATGAAAATGCAGGGGGCGACTAGTATCGAAACTTATGACGTATTAAAAACAGCATTGAACGTCTCATCAACTCGGGCTAATTTAATTTCTACAAATATTGCGAATGTGAATACAGATAATTATAAAGCAAAACGTATTGAGTTTGAAACAAATTTAAAAACAGCCTTAGATGGCACCGGTTTTAAATTGAAAAGCACACATCCTAAACATTTAAATATACAAAGTGAGATTTTACAGCCCGTCATTACGGAGAATAAACAAACGAGTGTTAAAGAAAATGGTAACAACGTTGATTTAGATACTGAGATGGTCGATCAGGCAACAAATGGCTTGTATTATCAAGCTTTGACAGCACAAATGAATGGCCGTTTAAAAATGATGAATTACGTAACGAGCCAATAATTAAAGCACCTTTGTGAAGGAGTTAATAAATGATGAGTATTTTTACTGGATTGAATATTAATGCAAGTGGACTTGCATTAGAACGATTAAAATTGGATACGATTTCTACAAATATTGCCAATGTGAATACGCATCAGACAGAAAATGGTGAAGCGTACCGAAAAAAAACAGTTGATTTTTCTGAAAGCTTAAAGAATGTCCAAACAAATACGGCGAATATGCAACCTAACAAAATGAGTTTTGGAGTTAAGGTTAATCGAATCGTCGAGGATCAGACAGAAAACGTGAGTTATGATCCAACAAATCCAAATGCCGATGACGAAGGCTATGTCGCACTTTCAAATGTGAATACAGCAGATGAAATGGTTGCGATGATCCAAGCCTTAAGGACTTATGAGGCGAACGCTTCTTCGTTAGAAGCTAACAAATTAATTTTGCGCAAAGCCTTGGAGATTTCTAAAGACTAATAACAAAAAATGGAGAGCTATTGAATGAATGAATTGAATTATACTAATCAATTATTGAATTACCGTAATGATTTACAAAATATATCAATCAAACCAACGGCAGCACAAGAACAAGTCGATGAAAAAGGAAACACGTTTAGTGATTATATGGACGATGCCTTTTCAAAACTTGAAGAAAAAATAGCCGTAATGGACCAAGATACCAGAAATGTTATAACTGGAGAAGAAAGTGATTTAGCTCAAGTAATGATTCATATTTCTGAAGCACAATTAATGCTCCAGGCAGCGACACAAGTTCGAAATAAATGTTTAGAAGCCTATAACGATGTTAAGAATATGCAATTTTAAAAATGAGGGGAATTAAAAGTGATGGTTGCCAAGTTAAAAGATGGAATGGAACAGCTGAAATATAAATGGCAAGAATTGAGCCCGCTCATAAAAAAGACGATTATTTTATTTGCGACAAGCGCCATTTTTATCGGTGGATTTGTCTTTTATCTTGCAACGAAAGTTGAGTATGGTGTTTTATTTTCTGATTTGAATTCAGTAGATGCGGGAGTGATCACGCAAGACTTAAAAGAAAAAAAGGTCCCGTATCAACTAACAGATAATGGGAAAACAATTTTAATTCCAGAAGATTCGATTGATGAGTATCGAATTGAGTTAGCTGTTGATGAGAAATTACCAGATAGTTCAAGTGGTTTTGAATTATTTGATGATGCGAGCATTATGACAACCGATGAAGATCGGAAAATCATGTACCAACGTGCATTGACAGGTGAATTACAGCGTGCAATTACATCGCTAAAAGGTGTTGAAAAGGCTCAAGTTATTCTATCGACACCAGATGAGGATTTATTTTCAGATAGTCAAAAAGAAGCAACTGCCTCAATTGCTTTGACGGTTAAATCACAATTGGATACAGCTTCAGTTCAAGGAGTTGTTGCGTTAACTGTTGGCGCTGTTGAGAACTTAAAAGCAGAAAATGTTCAAATTGTTGATCAAAATGGTCGTGTTTTAATCGAATCAAAAGATGAAAAAGACATGTTGGGAAACGTGAATGATAAATATATGCTTGTCAAACGAAATTATGAAGAATCGTTAGAAAAAAAAGTAGAGCATTTATTAGAGCCAATCTATGGAGTAGGCATGGCAAAAGTATCCATCAATGTGGATTTAGACTTTGATTCAAAAGAAAGCACGACGACAACATATGCGAATCCTGAAATCCGTAGTGAAAATATCCAAGCAAGTGGCAGTGGTGAAGATATTGAGCGCGCTCAAACAGGGCAAGTAAATGATAATGTCTCAAATGTTACTGGTGGCAAATCTGAAGGAGCAAGTAGCTATAGTCAAATTATCAATAATGAATTAGATACCGAAACGACTACGGTAATTAGTGCCCCAGGTACTGTACGTCGGATGACGAGTTCAGTCGTTGTTAGCGCGGATATTCCTGAAAATATTCAAAAAGAGTTGGAGGCATTAATTTCATCAGCGGTTGGTTTTGATGCCGAACGTGGTGACAAAATTGCTGTTCAAGGAATTGATTTCTGGAAAGATGATGTTGTAACTGAGGAACCTAAGAAAGGAAATAAACCGATGACTATTTCTTTAGATACACTATTAATCTATTTTGTTGTTGGCTTAGGAATCACTTCAATCCTACTAATTAGTGTTCTTGTCTACGTGCTTTTAAAACGTAGAAATGAATCAAGAGAGGACTTTATTGTAGAAGAAGAAACAAATAGTAATGAAGCGGATTGGATGAGTGGGCCTGAAGAGATGGAAGAGGTCGTTCCAGTCATTGCTGATTTCAATCGAGAGTCAGTAGAAAACGATGAAGAAATCAAACAAGCAATACAAGAAGCCGCTGCGGAAGAAAAAATAAAAACACAAGAGAAAAAAGATCGCCAAGCAAAACAATATGCTGGAGAAAATCCAGAAGTAGCAGCAGAGCTTATTAAGTCATGGCTGAAAGAGATTAAATAAACGGGGAGAGAAAACGTGTGGACACATCGATTGAAGGAATAAAAAAAGCGGCCATCTTGCTAATTTCTTTAGGCTCAGAAACATCTTCAAAAATTATGAAGTTACTCCCTGAGAGCGTAATTAAACAAGTTAGTTATGAAATTGCAAATATTGATTTTGTTCGTCCAGAACAACGCGATCAAGTTTTAGAAGAGTTTGTAGAAACTTCCACAGCAAGGCGCTATGTCCTAGACGGCGGAATTGATTATGCAAGAGATTTACTACACCAAGCATTAGGGCCGCAAAGGGCTAAAGAAGTTTTAGATGTTTTAACGCAAATTCAGTTGCGTGAGCGACCATTTAATGTTGCACGCAAAGCCGATACACAGCAGTTAACAAACGTGTTATTAAATGAACATCCTCAAATTGTAGCCTTAATTTTATGTTATATGCAACCGGAAAAAGCAGCTAACATCCTAGCGCAATTCCCAGGGAATTTACAAGTTGAGATTGCTGAGCGAATTGGGACGATTTCTAGTACATCTCCAGCAGTGATTAGCAAAATTGAGAAGGTAATTGAAAAACGTTTCTCAAACTCAGTGGAAAGTGATACTGAAAATGTAGGAGGAGTCAATACATTAGTTGATATCTTAAATTCAGTTGGACGGAGTACAGAAAAGAACATCTTGAATGATTTAGAACGGCGCCAACCAGACCTATCCAATGAGATTAAAGCGAGTCTCTTTACTTTTGAAGATATTGTAGGACTGGATCGCTTGGATGTTCAAAAAGTTCTACGCGATGTGGAAAATAGTATGCTAGTTCTTGCACTTAAAGGAACGACGGAAGATATTCGTCAATTTATTTTTAATAACTTATCAAGTCGTGCCGTTGAGAATATTAAAGAGGAAATACAATTCATGGGACCAACGCGCTTATCTGCCATTGAAGAAGCTCAGCAACATGTGGTTTCAGTAATCCGTCGCTTAGACGAAGCTGGTGAAATTTATATTGGAAGAGGCGAACAGGATGCAGTGGTTAAATAAGAATGTTATTAAAGATGTTCAAATGAAAGATGCCCAGAACAAGACATCAATCATTACTGTGATGCCAGTCATACCTGTTATTTCACCAAAAGTTTCAGGAACACCGAATTTTGAATGTTCTGAGAAAAATCAAGAATTTTTAGAGAAGCAAGCAGCCAACCGCCACTTAGAGCAACAGCAAATCGAACGGGATGCTCGAATGCAAGAGGAAATAAAAAAACTAAATCAATTGAAGAATCAAATGTTAGAGAGTGCACAAAAACAAGCAGAGCAACTAATCGAAGAGGCAAGACAGACGTGTGAAGAGTTAAAAGAAGCGGCTTACCAAGAATCATACGCTAAAGGCCGACGAGAAGGTTACGAAGCAGGTTTTACTCAAGGAATAAACCAAGCGCAAGAAGAAGGACGAGAAATTCTTACACTTGCTCAGTCAAATGCAGAAGAATTTTTTCAAATGAGTCAACAGTATATTGCTGATAAAAAAGAGGAATGGATTGACAACAGTGTAAAAATGGCCCAAGCACTCATTCAAAAACAATTTGAAATAGATGAAACAACAATTTTATCAGTATTAGAGCCAATCTGGTTAGAAATTGAAAAGCCAGATCAGTTGCTTACTATCCGAACGCATCCACAACATTTCTCAATATTAAATGAAAAAATGGCTTCCAGAAAAAAAGAAATTCCGAATTTTCGCTATGTTATTTTGAAAGAAAGTAGCTATGCGCTTTATCAAGTCGAAGTTGAATCTGATGAAATGTTATTGACTTTTGATTTAGCAGAAGAATTGCAAAATTTTTTAGCCTATTTAAAAAAGGATGAGAAAAATGAATTATGAGTTGCCATTTGGGAAGTTTTTAGAAGCAGCTGAAAACAGAAAATTTTATTCGATTTACGGAAAAGTGAGTGAAGTGGTTGGATTAATTATAAAAGTGGAAGGCTTAGATTTATTTATAGGGGAAATTTGTGAAATTTCAATCCAAAATAGTACAAAAATCACGTTAGCAGAAGTTGTGGGCTTTGTAAAAAAAACGGTATTGTTAATGCCGTTAGATGAACTTGAGGGGATTGGACCGGGCTGTCTAGTTAAGGGAACGGGAAAAACGTTGACTATTCGTGTAGATGATCAAATGCTTGGACACACTTTTGATGGCCTCGGTCGTCCAATGGGTCACCAACTCGATATGAGCACTTTTGAAGAATATCCTGTAATGCAAGACTCTCCGGATCCATTTGAAAGAGAAAATATATCAACGGTATTACCGACGGGAGTTCGTGCGATTGATGGTTTACTAACGGTCGGTGAAGGGCAACGTTTAGGGATTTTTGCTGGAAGTGGGGTTGGGAAATCAACTTTGCTCGGCATGATTGCTAAATATTCGGAAGCTGAGATAATCGTCATTGGTTTAATCGGTGAACGTGGTCGAGAAGTGAAAGAATTTATCGAAAATGAATTGGGGGAGGAAGGATATCGGCGTTCGATTGTTGTTTGTGCAACGTCAGACTCACCACCTCTTGTTCGTTTGAAAGGCGCTCACGTTGCAACGGCAATTGCTGAGTACTATCGCGATAAAGGAAAAAAAGTCGTATTAATGATGGATTCAGTGACAAGATTTGCGATGGCACAACGCGAAATTGGCTTATCAATTGGGGAGCCTCCAACAACCAAAGGTTATACGCCATCCGTTTTTACTTCCTTACCAAAACTACTTGAGCGAAGTGGTATGTCAAACAAAGGATCAATTACGGCTTTTTATACTGTTCTTGTTGAAGGAGATGACATGAATGAGCCAATTGCCGATGCCGTTCGTGGTATTTTAGATGGGCATATTATCTTATCTCGTAAAATTGCAGCTCAAAATCATTACCCTGCTATTGATATCCAAAATAGCTTAAGCCGCTTAATGAAAGCTATTGTGAGTTCCGATCACCATAAGTACGCGGGTGAATTAAAAGAAAACTTAGCTGTTTATCAAGAGTCAAAAGATCTAATTGATATTGGTGCCTACAAGCAAGGGAGCAATGCGGTAATTGATTATGCGATTTCATTGCATCACCCAATTAACTATTTTTTATGTCAAAATGTTGATGAATTTTCAACCTTTGATATTACTACAAAGGCTTTAAATCAATTATTTACAGATTCGGCGACAAATCGTTAAGTAAGAGGAGAAGTATCATATGAATCCCTTTCAGTTTAGTTTAGAAAAAGTATTAGATGTTCGATGGACAGCAGAAGAGGAAGCAAAGAACGCTTACGCGCAAGCCCAACAAGCCTTGTTTGAAGCTGAAGAAAATTTATTTGTTTTGAAACAGGAAAAATCAGAATTAATGAATGTTCCTGCTCAAGGTGTTAACCGTATGCAAGTCCGCTATTGGTATTTAATTGAACTTGATCGCCAAACGTTACAGGCTGAAAATCAAGTTTGGAATTTAAAAGAGCAAGTAAAAACTATGCTGAACAAGTATATTACTGCTCAAAAAGATCGGAAAATTCTTGAAAAATTAGAAGAAAAGCAAAAAGAGGCGTACGACTTAGAGTTTAAATTGTATGAACAAAAGCAATTGGATGAGATGAGTAATCGTAGTTTAATAATGGGATAATACGACAACTTCATGATTCGAGGAGGTAAAAAATGAAAGAAATACATGCAATTGTTAGTAAAAGTCCACTCGAAATCCCTAATACTTCTTCAATCAATGAAGCCAATGGAACCGAATTTCAGTTTTTTTTACAAGGATTTTCCACACAAGAGCAAAGTGAAGAGAATCTGGTGAGCGTATTTATTGAAACAGCACCTGAAACGTTAGGGGAAGAGTTAGTCGAAGAAAGTGAAAAAATAGTTGAATCCGAAGTTAAAGAAGAAATTGAGAATGAGGAAGTTGAGATAATTGATAACTTGCTTCATGTTATAGAAGAACCACTCGAAACAATCGAGAAAAAAGCGTTTGATTTGTTTTTCAATCCAACCCCTTTGAGACAGCTCGAACAAAGTGAAACAGCAATCGAAGAACAATCATTCATTGAAGGTGAACAACTAACAATCATTCCAAAAGTAGAGTTGGTCAAGGTTCAAGCAGCAACGACTCCCCTTAGTGAGGCAAGTGTGCTTCCGGCGGGCGAAGTTTTAACAGAACTATCAAATAAGGGCAATACCGTTTTTAATAAAGAACAGCTACCGATAGCAGAAAATGACCCAAAGATTCAGCAAAATGCCACTTCAACAAACGTCTTTCAAATAAGTAACGAAATGAAATCCGTACCATCTGAAAATCAAGTAGTTGATGCGACCATTGAAATACCGATGAATCTAAACGGGAAAGAGTTATCACAGCCGATGTCTCCAGTCTTAGAAAAAGCAGTGGTGCAAGTGGCTGAAAAACTAAGCCAACCACTTGTTCAAAAAGTAACGTCAATGAATCAAGGCGATACTCAAAAATTGACTGTCGAACTTTTACCAGAACGTTTGGGTAAAGTCGAAGTTACGATTAAGATGACGGACAATAAAATCCAATTAGAGTTTGTTGTACAAAACAGTCAAACACGGCAACTTTTAGAAAATGTAAAACCAAGACTAGAACAAATTTTACATAAGCAAGATTTCCAAGAAATATCCCAAGGCAGAGTCATTGAAGCCGCAACGGTTGCAAGTAATGATTTTAGTCAATCCAGCTTATCTGATCAATCCAATCTTCAACAAAGTTTCCAACAAGAACGTCGGCAACAAGCGTTTAATCAACCGACAAACAAAGGAAAAACCTTTTCGGAACTGACATTAGAAAAACAAATAACTGTTGAAAAAGGCAGTATTGATATTTTAGCCTAGAAAGGAATCCAAGCAAAGATGCCGAATTCGATTAATAATAATGCACCTGTCGATGCACGTGGTGTGGCAGAGCAACAAAGACAAAAGAATAGTCCCTCCGATATTTCGATGGATGATTTCTTGAAAATTTTAGCAGCATCAATGAGTAATCCCACAGTTATGGGAGGAGACTCAGGTGGTGGTGGAAATGCTGGTACGGACTATGTTAATCAGTTCATTCAATTTACTTCGTTGCAGCAAATAACAGAAATTGGGGATAATTTAACGACAACAATCCAAATGAATCAACAACAACAAGCATTTGAAATGATTGGTCGTGAAGTAACAATTGTTGACGGGGAGAAAAAAATTTACGGCGAAGTAGAGAAGGTTCGTTTTGTGGATGGCTACGCTACCGTAGTTGTTGGTGGCATTGAGTACTATTTGAGCGCCGTTCAAGAAGTTGGTAATCGTGATGGCATTTCAATGCGTCCACCTGAAAAACCAAACGAGCCAGAGGTACCAAAAATTGATGGAAAGCCAGAATAAAGTGAAGAACCATAAAGGCTTTTTAGAACAGTATATTAATATGAAAATCGGTTGTGATAAGAACTCTGGGAAAATAGCAGGCAATTACAATCTTGATAGTACCAAATTTATTAAATAAAAAATCACGGCTAATTGAATATAAATAGCCGTTGTATTTTTGTCAATATCTGATAAGAATACCTAAATTAGGAGGAAAATCAAATGTTAAGATCGCTATATTCAGGTGTAAGTGGAATGAAAAATCTACAAGTAAAAATGGACGTTATTTCAAATAATATTGCCAATGTCAATACGGTTGGGTTTAAATCGAGTCGTGTTGTTTTTGAAGATATTATGAGTCAAACGACAACAAATGCTAGTGCTGCCGGTAATGGACTTGGTGGGAAAAATGCACAACAAGTCGGTTTAGGTTCTCAAATTGGTTCAATCGACACGATTCACTCAGTAGGTGCCCCTCAAACAACAGGCCGTGAACTGGATTTTTATATTAGTGGTGCTGGTTACTTTGTTTTACGTGGTCCTGGTAATGATGGCGATGCGATTAATTATTACACTCGTGATGGTGCCTTTGTTCGTGATGCTGAAGGAAGTATTACAAATAATGGTGGGATGAAAGTGATGGGATCAGTAGCAAACCCACCGATGGAGTACACAGAAGGTTTTGACTTAGCAACGATTCCAGTTAATGGTGAAAAATTAGCAGAATTGACAGTACCAGAAAAGTTACCTGGTGGTACCGAAGAATATAAATCAATGGCGATTGATTCGAATGGTCTTGTTTTAGCGCGTTACGGCGACAAAACTTATGTACTGGGTCGAGTGGGGATAGCGACTTTTAATAATCCTGATGGTCTAGAAAAAGCAGGTGGAAATACATATCAATCAGGTTCTAACACAGGTGATCCAATTATTGCAAGCAGTGGCGAAAATGGATCAGGTCTACTTCGTTCTGGGGCATTGGAAATGTCAAACGTAGATTTATCAAATGAATTTACTGAAATGATTATAGCGACACGTGCGTATCAAGCCAACTCTCGTTCAATCACAACATCCGATGAAATGCTTCAGGAATTAATTAACTTAAAACGTTAATCTCATCACGCTAAAAATCCATTGAGGTGAATGAAATGATTGCTGTGACAGCTATAAACGGAAAAAACTTTTATTTAAATCCCGATTTAATTTTTCGGATAGAGGAGACACCAGACACAATGATTACTCTAGTTGATAATAAAACAATCGTCGTTAAAGAAGCACCAGAAGTGGTTGTTCATCGAATTGTTTGTTATCGTCAGGCAATCTATCGTCAAGTCCCTCCAGTTAATGAAAATCAGTAGAAAAGGAGCGTTACTTGTGGCAAAAAAAGAAAAAGTAAAGGCAAAAGAAAAGAATACAGAAGCAAAAGAAGCAACAAGTGTCAAAGCAACTTCTGAAAAAAAACAATTGAGTTTAGCGATTATTATTCCGATTATTGCAATCCTAGTAGTGGTTGGTAGTATTGCAGGGACTTTTGTAACAAATAAATTTATTGCCCCTCTAATTGTCGTCGGAGCAGAAAATAATCAGGCAACGGGCCATGGGAAAATAGGGGACGAACAAGTAATCGTACCAATGGAAGAATTTTTAGTTAACTTAGCCAAAGGTGACAATAAAAAAACGGAGTACATGCGTATCACAATGTCATTATTAACAAGTAATGAAGAAGATAGTTTGGAACTAACACAAAATATCGCTGTTGTTCGTGACAGTGTTGTGAATACATTACGCCAAAAAACAAGTGGTGATATTTTAGATACACCTGAAAGTATTGCCAGTTTGAAACTAGAATTAAGAGAAGTGATTAACAATGCTTACGGAAAAGGAATTGTCGGGGAAGTATACATCACTGATTTTGTTATTCAATAATGGGAGGCTTCAATTAACCAATGGAACTATTTTTTTCAGTGCTTAAAATGATTATTTTCTTAATCGTGATTATTTATGCGATTAATTGGACCCTCAAGTATTTAAATCGTTATACTAATCAATCGTCGGAAGTCATTGAAGTGATTCAGCGTTTAGGCGTCAGTAAGTCATCTTCCATCGCTATTGTTAAAATTCTTGATCAGCATTACTTGATGAGTTTATCTGAGACTCAAAATCAAATTATCAAAATTTTAACGGCAGAAGAAGTAACGGCGTATGAAGCAACGTTCAAACCAACGACCGAACCAATTGTGCCAGAAGCTTTTTCAAGTTTACTCAAAAAAAGCATGGATCAGTTAACGAAAAAGAAAGAGGAACACAAGCATGAAAATCTTAAAAAATAGTCGCCTATCGGTTGGTTTAGGTTTAGTTGCCGGTCTGATTTATTTATTCAGACCGGTAACGGCTTTCGCTGTAACAACCGATGAATTAACTAAAAATATTGGAGATTTTATTACAAATGGCAACGGTAGTAATCCGGTTGTAAATAATTTTATTTTAGTTACAATGCTATCTTTAATTCCAGTTATTTTAGTGATGATGACATCATTCACACGGACAATTATGGTCCTTTCCTTCGTCCGAAATTCTCTAGGAACGCAACAGAATCCACCGAATCAGGTTTTACTTGGTTTAGCGTTGTTTCTTACGTTTTTTGTGATGCGACCTGTTTATACAGATATTTATGATCAAGCGATTAAACCGTATCAAGCACAAGAAATTTCACAAGAAGTTGTTTTTGAACGGTCTGAAGAACGGATTAAAAAATTTATGTATGAGCAGACAAGAGAAAAAGATTTAGAGCTATTCTTAGATATTGCTGATGAAAAAGGGAAATATCCTTCTTACAAAGAGTTACCACTAACTATTATTACGCCGGCTTTTATTATTAGCGAATTACGAACGGCCTTTAGTATTGGTTTCTTACTCTTTATTCCTTTTTTGATCATTGATATGGTTGTAGCCAGTATTTTGATGTCGATGGGAATGTTTATGTTATCACCGGTAATGATTGCCTTGCCTTTTAAATTATTATTGTTTGTTCTAGTAGATGGCTGGTATTTAGTTGTTGAGTCACTCGTTAGAAGTTTTCAATAAAGAAAGTAGGAGATTAAAGAAATGTCAATTGAGCTTGTTGCCCAAGTTATGCGGGATGCTTTTTTAAGAATCTTGCTTGTTGCCGGTCCAGCGGTATTAGTCGCTTTAATTGTAGGGCTAATTATTAGTATCTTCCAAGCGACAACTCAAATCCAAGAACAAACGTTAAGTTTCGTCCCAAAATTAATTGCAATTTTTTTAACGATTTTACTTACTGGTAATTTCATGCTCAATCTTTTAATTAATTTTACAAAATCGATTTTTAAAATCATTGCAACAATGTGAGGCTTGAAAAATGGAACTTATCCAAGTAGGAATTTTTGTATTTATACGAATCACCGCATTTATGGTTATTTCACCAGTTTTTTCTCAAAAGGGGATTCCGACACTTTCTAAAGTAGTTATTTCAGCCGCCTTAATGCTTGTCACAGTTCCGTTGGTTCCATACTTTGAACCAGTTGATAACTTATTTATTTTTGCCTTAGTTGTTTGGAAAGAGGTTTTGTTTGGATTAGCAATGGGGTTTTTGAGCCAGCTAGTCTTTACGGGTGTTGAAATTGCTGGTCAATTTATTGATTTTCAGGTCGGATTTTCGATGGCTCAAGCCTACGATCCAACGTTTCAGATCATGTCATCGCAATACGGAAAACTGTACTATTGGCTAACGATTATGGTCATTTTTATAACGAATTTACATCATTATTTGATAAAAGGACTAATCGATTCTTTTCATCTTGTACCAATTGGTGCAGCGAGTATTTCTGGAGTGACTGTTGAGGGGGTCATTAAATTATTTTCTTTGACCTTTGAAATGGCGATTCACTTAGCAGCACCCTTGGTTATTTCTGCGATTGTCATTGATATTGTTTTGGGCATTTTGTCACGAACAATCCCGCAAATTAACGTTTTAATGATGGGGATGCCAATGAAATCTGCATTTAGTTTTATTGTTTTCTTACTGTTAATTCCAAACACTTTGGAATTTTTAATTAAAATTGTACCAAAATCAATGCAGTACATGACGGAATTTATTAAAGCTATTTCGCAAGTGAGGTGAGGGCATGTCTGATAAAGATGGAAAAACAGAAAAACCCACCCCCAAGCGCTTAAAAGATAGTCGAGAGAAAGGCGATATCCCTAAAAGTTCGGATCTCGTACCGGCGCTGTCCTTATTCGCTTTTGCGGTTGTTTTTATTCCATTGTGGGAATATTTAGCAAAACAGCTGATTCCCTTTATGACGCATTCCTTTGAACGTTTATATTTACATGAAACAATTTTCAATGATTTACCCAAATTAAGTATCCAAATGGTTTTTGTTTTTGGCTTACTCGTATTCCCCTTCTTTTTAGTGAGCGTTACAGTTGGACTATTAGGAAATTTAGCTCAAGTAGGCTTACTTTTTTCCACAAAAGTCATCAAGCCGAATTTTAAAAAATTAAATCCCATTTCAGGATTTAAAAATTTATTTGGGATGCAATCGCTCGTTAATAGTATTAAGACCATTTTGAAGTTTTCCCTTGTTTTTTATCTTTGTTATCAACAGTTTGTTGAGGCGATGCCGGACATTATGAAATTGAGTCAAGTCGGCACCCAACAACTGTTAGGTTTCATCTTAGAGTTTACGAAAACACTGATGCAACAGATTGCTATTTTTATGTTCGTCATCAGTATTATTGATTATTTATATCAACGATTTAATCATACGAAAAAACTTAAAATGTCAAAGCATGAGATTAAAGAAGAGCATAAGCAAATGGAAGGGGATCCGCAAATTAAAGCACAACGAAAAGCACGTCATCGTGAAGCGATGCGAAATGCAGTGGCGAATGTGAAAGAAGCGACAGTTGTCATAACGAATCCAACGCATTATGCTATTGCAATTCGTTATGATGCAAAAAGCGATGAAGTGCCGAAAGTCCTTGCAAAAGGTACCGACGAACTCGCTCAAAAAATGAAAGAAGAAGCAAAAAAACATGCGATTCCAATGATTGAAAATCGACCAGTAGCCAGAGCACTTTATCCGCTCGTCGAAGCAGGCGATTTTGTACCCGTTGAAATGTATGAATCGATTGCTGAAATCATTGCATTGGTTTATCAGTTAGAAGAACAGAAAAAATATAAAATTTAACGACTAGAAAGAGGAGAAGACGAAAATGAATCAAACAGCGACCAAAAAATCGTTAAAAACAGTTGGCTGGGCAGAAATCATTGTGTCCTTTTTAGTAGTCGGTATTATCGGTTTAATTTTAATTCCTTTACCAGCGACATTTTTAGATTTTTTGATTATTGTCAATATAACCGTAGGAATGAACATCTTGCTGATTACTTTATCAACTAAAAATGTTCTTGAATTTTCCACTTTTCCAACGGTTTTACTTTTAACTACGATGTTTCGTCTTGGTTTGAACCTATCATCGACCCGTTTAATTTTGACGCAAGGAAACGGTGGTAAAGTCATTGATGCTTTTGCCAATGTTGTAGCTGGGAACAACTATATCGTTGGGATTATTTTGTTCGTTATTATCACAATTGTCCAATTAATCGTTGTGACGAACGGTGCAGGTCGGGTCTCTGAAGTCTCTGCTCGTTTTACTTTAGATGCGATGCCTGGAAAGCAAATGGCCATTGATTCTGATTTGAACTCTGGTCTCATTAATGAAGATGAAGCCAGAAAACGTCGGAAGGATTTACAGCGGGAGGCGGATTTTTTTGGTTCGATGGATGGTGCGAGTAAGTTCGTAAAAGGAGACGCAATTGCGGGAATACTGATTACGGTCATTAACTTAATCGGTGGCGCGTTAATTTTTTCAATGGGAGGACAAATGTCAATGGGTGAAGCCTTTATGACATTTGGGAAATTGTCGATTGGGGATGGTCTAGTCAGTTCGATTCCATCATTATTAATCTCGGTGGCTTCAGGTATCATGGTGACTCGTTCAGATAATGGTAGCACTTTTGGGAAAGATATTTCCGAAGACATTATGCGTAATCCACAGCTTTTTAGAATCTTAGGAATTATCTTATTTGTGTTAGCAATTGTTCCAGGATTTCCCTTCTTACCTTTTGCAATTATGGGTGCTGCTTTATTTGCTGCCAGTTTTGCAATTAAACAACAGGAAGTCAAAGTTCTCAAGGAACGTAAAAAAGAAGAACAACGACTCGCGTTACAACTAAAAAAAGAACAGCAAGAAGAAGACGATTCTGTCGCTTCTTTCCAAGTAGAACCAATTTCAATTGAAATTGGTTATGGCCTAATTCAAATGATTGATGGTACAACTGATAATAGTTTAATGAATCGTATTGTGGCTATTCGTAAGCAAAGTGCTCATGAATTAGGGATTTTAGTCAGTCCAGTGCGTATTCGTGACAACTTATATTTGGAACCAAATGATTATTCTATCAAGATTCGTGGAAATGAAGTTGGAAAAGGAGATATTTATCCAAATAAATTTATGATTATTAGTCCGAATGACGAACCGTTTCCATTTGATGGCATCTTGACCAAGGAACCAGCCTTTAATTTAGATGCGATGTGGGTCGATGAAAAAGACCGTGATATGGCTGACTTACAAGGGTTCACGGTGATTGAACCACTCACGGTGATTGCGACACATTTAAAAGAAATTATTTATGAACATGCACCTGAATTATTGGGACGTCAAGAAGTCCAAAAACTCTTAGAAGGAATAAAAGAGCAATATAATGTTGTCATCGATGAATTGATTCCAGATATTTTACGTTTAGGAGAGGTTCAGAAAGTTTTACAAAACTTACTAGAGGAACAAATTCCAATCAATGATTTGGCAACTATTTTAGAAACGCTAGCCGATTATGGATTGGTTACGAAAGATACAGAAATGTTAACAGAATATGTCCGTCAATCTTTGAAACGAACAATTGCGACGAAATATATGGATGAGGAACAACAGTTAAAAGTTATCGTCATTCATCCAAAAGTAGAAGAGTTGATCGCTCAAAGTATTCAAAAAACAGCAACAGGTTCGTATCCAGTATTAAAACCAGATACGGTTAACCTACTACTAGAATCGTTAGGGCAAATACATCAGCAGTTAATGGCCGAAGGTGTTTCACACGTAATCTTAGCATCACCTAAAATTCGCTTAGCCTTAAGAAAATTAGTTTCCTTTAATTTTCCAGATATTGCCGTTTTATCTTTGAATGAAATTCCAAATGAGATCATGATTGAGTCAGTTGGTAGTGTAGAAATATAGTGAACCAGAAAGGAAGCTTTTGATGTATGAATTAAGTTTTGAAGAGGAAATCTTGAAATATTTGCCAGTAGTTGATCGTGTCGTTAATCGGATTACGATTAAGAATACGGATTATGAAAAAGAAGATCTATTCAATATTGGTGTGATTGGTTTAATGGATGCTTTAAGAAAGTTTGATGCATCAAAAAAAGTTCCTTTTGAAAGTTATGCAGCGATTCGAGTTCGAGGTTCGATTTTTGATGAAGTCCGTAAACACGGAAAAATTTCTCGTTATCGTATGACGCAATTAAATGAATACTATGAAGCAAAACGTGATCTTGAACAAGAACAAAAAGGTGAAGTTACAGATGCAAATATTTGTCAGGCATTGAAGATTACCCAAACGCAATTAAATGAAATTTATGATAGCTTAAATTATTTAGCCAGTGTTTCCCTGGAATCGACCTTATTTAACCAAAACGATGATGGGATGACGATTGAAGACACACTGCAAGATCGAAGCCTACCTGATGTAGAAGCAAACCTTCTAGAAGATGAGCGAAAGCAAGCGCTTGAAAATAGTGTCACGAAATTGGCTGAGAGAGAACAAATTATTTTAAATTTATACTACAAAG
Source organism: Candidatus Enterococcus avicola (assembly GCA_019116505.1). Taxonomy (GTDB): domain Bacteria; phylum Bacillota; class Bacilli; order Lactobacillales; family Enterococcaceae; genus Enterococcus_I; species Enterococcus_I eurekensis. The sequence continues at coordinate 16,408 of DXBN01000084.1, forward strand.
AAGAGTTAACTCTAAAAGAGATAGCGGAAATTTTAGGTATTTCTATTGCCAGAGTGTCACAAATTCATGGCAAAATTATTAGCAAATTAAAAATGAGCATCGAGGAGGAACTGAAGTGATTCGTTCAATTGACACATTAACTAAAAATTTCCAAATATTACAAAAAAGACAAGAAAATACAAGTAGTAACATGGCTAATAGTCAAACGACGGGATACCAAAGTCAGCGTCTTTTCCAACAAACACTTGAAGAAGTTGAAATGATGAACTATCAGGGGGGACCAGAAGTGAACCGCCGTAATCCAATCGGTGGTTTTGTTTTTGGAAATGAAATAGTAGGTTCCGCACTTAATACCGCTCGTGGAGCAATGGAACAAACATCAAGTGCAACCGATTTTGCTGTACAAGCAGATGGTTATTTTAGTATTCGTATGCCAAACGGTGAAGAAAGCTATACACGTAATGGTCAGTTTGTAGTGAATGCCCAAAACCAATTAACGACACAAGAGGGCTACCTTGTTTTAGGAGAAAATAATCAGGCGATTTTAGCAAATGATCCAAGACCTACTTTTAAAATCATGTCGTTTGATGAACCTCAAAGATTAGAAATTATCGGCAATGGCTATTTAACGAGTCCAATTGCAGGAACAATAGTGCCAAATGTGTCAGTTAAGCAAGGATACTTAGAAACATCAAATATAACGGTTGCTGATGAAATGGTTGAATTAATGCAAACCGCACGTGAATATGAAGCGAATCAAAAGGTTTTAAGTACAGTGAATCAAACACTTCAAAAAGCAACCAATGAAATCGGTCGTGTCTAGGAGGCAAATCAATGAATCATTTGTTAAACATTAGTCGTTCAGGAATCAATGGCTTACAAAAAAAATTAGATGTCACTTCGCATAATATTGCCAATGTTAATACGACAGGGTACAAAGAACAAAAAATGTCATTTAAAGAACTATTAGCAAATCCGATTTTAAATAACCAAGCACCGATTATTGCTGATGCTCAAACAAGTATTTATCGTGGCGTAAGAGCAGAAGATGAACATGTAAACTTTCAACAAGGAGCATTTACGAGTACTGGAAATCAATGGGATTTAGCATTAGAAGGCGAAGGTTTTTTTGGAATTCGCGACGAGAATAATCAACTAACCTTTACACGTGATGGTAGTTTTGGGCTTGATCAGACTGGTCGTCTAGTCAATAGCCAAGGACGAGCGGTGGATATGGTGAATTATATTCCCGAGAATAATTGGCCTAAAGGCAGTGTCAATATTGACCAATTAGGCAATGTATCAATCAAATCTAATAACGAGCAACAAACACTCGTCGGTAAAATAAATGTTTATCAGCCAGGAAATACCAATCAGCTACAAGCAATTGGAGATGGCCAGTTTCAATTAATAGAAGGTGGACAAGCACAGCTAAGTAATCAACCTTTTAAAATTCGTCATGGGTCACTCGAGCAATCGAATGTGAATATGGCTCAGACGATGACCGACCTGATTGTGACACAACGAGCCTATTCATTAAATACGAAAGTTCTTCAATCAACCGATGATCTGCTAAGTATTACGAATCGACTTACGGACTAAGGTGAATACTAAGATGATTAAAGTACAAAATCTCCATAAAAAGTATGGTAACGGACGACAAGCACTTAAAGATGTGTCATTTGAGATTAAACAAGGTGAGTTTGTCTACTGTGTTGGCCCAAGCGGCTCAGGAAAAAGTACCTTACTCAAAGCGTTGTCCAAGGAAATCCAAACAACAAGTGGTTTAATCCAAATGAATCAATATCGTGTCGATTTGATTCCATCTCGTCATTTATATTTACTTCGTCGTCAAATTGGGATCGTTTCCCAAGAGGATTTATTAATTCCACAAGTAAATGTGTATCAAAATATTTCAATTGCTCTAAAAGCCATCGGAACACCCAAAAAAGAAATCCGTGACAAAATCGAAAGGGTCTTGTCGCTTGTTCAAATGGGTAGTTTTGAAAAAAGTTTACCAGAAGAACTATCAATTGGTCAGCGAAAGAAAATTTCCATCGCTCGTAGCTTAGTGAATCAACCATCAATTTTACTTGTAGACGAACCAACTGCCAACTTAGATGGTAATGCTTCGGTTGATATGATGAAGCTCTTTTTAAAAATTCATCAAACTGGAACGACGATTTTGCTTGCAACGCATGACAGTACAATGGTCAATTCGATTCGTTATCGTGTATTAGAATTAAACGATGGTCAATTAATTCGTGATGATGCTAAAGGTGGCTATTCTCGTTACACCGATCCAAAAGATATCTATATTTGGTAAAGATAGAAACTTAAAGAAAACATAGATTATTCCGATATTGTTAATAAGACTATCTTTTTTATTTTTTAAAAAAGTAGCCAATATTATGAAGATAGAAGGGATACAAACATGAAAAAACAGAAAAAGAGATGGTTAGGCAATTTTCGCATTTTATCATTGTGGCCGATTGGTTTAACGGTTGCATCTATTTTGGGCGGCTATTTATTTATTATTAAACCGTTAGCAAATGATGAAATGACACAAAGATTTCAAATTTTTTCGTTCATAATTATCGGATTACATCTTTTATTTTTACTTTTATTTAGTCGAAAAAAAACAAATAAAAAAGAAATGACAGTTATATTATCGAAATTAGAAAAAGTTCGTAATGGTAATTTTGGAGTGGAGTTTTCAGGAAATACGCAATCAAAAAGTCAAGAAACAACACAGTTAGCCGAAGATTTGGATGCATTGACAAACACTTTTAAAGCGGTGATTGTTGGAATGAAAGAAGAAAGTACTCGAATGGGGGAAATGGTTAGTCAACTAACGAGCACTTCTGGTCAGGCGAAGTCAGCGATGGGGAACATTCAAAATTCAATGCAGACGATTGCTCAATCGAGTTCAAGAGAGGCCGAAGAAGCGGAAGATACTGCCCAAATTACGAATGAATTAGCCGAAGAAATCCGTCATTTGAATGAAGAAATGACCCAAATGGCTAGTTACGCTCAAAAATCAAACGAAAGCAACTTAGAAAATGCGCGTTTAATGACAGAAGTAGCGAGAAGCTCAGAAGCGGAAATGTCAGCTCAAGCGGTTCTTGTCCAAGAAGTCAACCAAATGAATAACGATATTCAAGATATTGGCAAAATTGTTCAGTTAATTAATGACATTGCAGAGCAAACAAACTTACTTGCCCTAAACGCCTCGATTGAAGCTGCAAGGGCTGGGGAGGCTGGACGCGGTTTTGCAATTGTAGCCGAAGAGGTTCGGAATTTAGCTGAGCAAAGCAATCAGTCGGCAAATAATATCCGTACGATGATTGATTCGATTCGTTTTAAATCTGGCGATATTGCTAAAGAAATTAGTCGTTCGTTTGAAGATGGCAAGATACGAAGCAAGACGGTCCATGAAGCGATAAGTTCCTCTAAAAAAGTTTCTGAAATTGTGAACTTGTTTGTTCAAGGCTTACAAACGACCGATGCACATTTGGCACAAATCATCGAGAAAAAAGAATTTGTTCAAACAGCTGTTAATAATATTTCAGCTACAATTGTAGAATCATCAGGCAGTACTCAGGAAATCTACGCCAACTTAGAAGATTTCGCCTTACTGATTGATTCTTTCGAGCAAAATACACAAGAAATGGAAACTATTGCGATGATTTTAAAATTTCAGGTTGAGCATTTCCAACTGTAATTAGTCCAGAAAGGAAGTTAAGCGATGGAGCAATATGTCGTATTTAAAAGTCATGGTCAATATTTTGCAATATTAGTTCAAAACGTTGATCGTATTATTGAAGCAAGCCAATTTATTATACTACCAGAAGTGTCTGATTTTATTTTAGGTGTCTATGAGTACCAAGAAAAAATGATTCCAATAGTGGATGTTCGTAAAAAATTATTCCGAGAGTACACTGAAAAAAATGAAGCTACAAAGGTTGTTTTATGCCAATGGGAAGGGCAATCATTAGGTTTGTATGTTGAAGATATTGTAGATATTTCTTATATGGAAACAAGTCGCTATGAAGAAGAACTCGTTCGTGCGGCTTTAAAACAAGGCTATATAGAACAGTTTTTAAAGTTAGATGAACGAGTAGTGATGCAGCTTTCGATGGCATTTTTATTTAATAACCAACAAGAAACACCGCCGTTAATCGACATCGAAACGTTTACCGACTTAGAGGAAGAATAAGATGAGTTTGCAAACACAAGAAGTCCGAGTAGGTATTTCCGACTATAAGACGGCCCAAGCACCGAACAAGTTAATTACAGTTGGTTTGGGGTCTTGTATCGGCACCGTTATTTATGATGAACGCTCAAAAGTTGGTGGTCTAAGCCATATCATGTTACCCGATAGTCGTTTTTTTATGGGCAGACAGGAAATTAAAATCGCAAAATTTGCAGATTTAGCGATTCCAGAAATGGTGCAAGAAATCAAAAAAAAAACATCGGGACGCCCACAATTGAAAGCCAAGATTGTCGGAGGAGCAAGCATGTTTGATTTTGCTAAAAATCAACCCGGTCAAGGAATCGGCGAACGGAATATCGAGGCCGTAGAAAGGGTTTTAAACGAGTTGTCGATTGATATTGTTGCCAAGCATGTCGGAGGTAACAGCGGGCGAACAATGCTCGTTGATTTAACAGACTTTTCAACGATGGTCCGTACGGTTAATAAAGACGTTGTTTATATTTAAGGAGGGAGAACAATCGAGATATTTGTTGTCGATGATTCCGCGTTTATGCGCAAAGTTGTGACAGACTTATTAGAAAAAATGCCAAATGTTAAAGTCTCAAACGTGGCAAGAAACGGCAAGCAAGCATTGACCCTATTAGAAAACGAACAACCCGATGTGGTTTTATTAGATGTAGAAATGCCAATTTTAAATGGTTTAGAGACGCTAAAAAAAATTAAAGAAAAGTACGATACACCAGTTATTATGTTAAGTGCTTTGACGAATAAAGAAGTGACGATTGAAGCATTGAACTTAGGTGCTGCTGATTTTGTTGAGAAACCAACAAATATCAAAGAAATTCAAGATGAGTGGATTCGCGATTTTTATAGAAAAATTAAAAATGTTGCACGTACAAATAAACGCTTGAGTATCTCTCATGAACCAATGACTCTGCCGAAAAAAACAGGGGAGACTCAATTGCCATCCAAGGTTCGAGCAGTGGTTATAGGTGCTTCAACTGGTGGGCCTAAATCATTGATTAAGATTATTCAAGATTTAAAAGCACCTTTGAATGTACCGATTTTTATTGTTCAACATATGCCTAAGGGATTTACGACTTCTTTTGCCCAACGAATGAATGAAGAATCGAGTGTCGAAGTTAAAGAGGCAGAAAATGACGAGTTGATTTTAAATAAAGTTTACTTATGCCCGGGAGACTATCACATGACGATTATTAATGGTCGGATTATTTTAAATCAAGAAGAAAAGGTCCATGGTACACGTCCGGCAGTTGATTATTTATTTAAAACAGCAGCTAAAGTATATGGTAATGGACTAGTAGCTTTTATCTTAACTGGAATGGGGAAAGACGGCGCAGCTGGTATGGCACAGGTGGAACGGTTTGGCGGCTATAATATTGCTCAAGATAAAGAGACGTCCGTTGTTTTTGGAATGCCTAAACATGCGATTGAATCCGGTGTCGTACATGAGATTTTAACTTTAGAGGCAATTGGTGACAAACTAAAACAAATGGTTAGGTGAATAAAATGACATTAAATTTTGATTTTTTTAATCAGTGGGTGGAGCAAAAATTAGGCGTACAATTAGAGGACTATAAAGAACGTCAAATGCAACGTCGGATTGGCAATATTATGCAAACAACTGGAGTGACCACGTTAGAAGCGTATGCCAAACTGTTAGAAAAAGATTCGCAAGCTCGTCAAAATTTTTTATCCCACATTACAATAAATGTAACTGAATTTTATCGTAATAAAGAATTATTTGATGCGTTTGAAAAGCACATTCTACGTAAAAGTCAAGAAGTTAACGCAATGAAGATTTGGAGCGCGGCGTGTTCAATTGGTTCAGAGCCATACACATTAGCGATGATTTTAAATAATAATAACATTCACCAAGCGAAAATCATAGCTACCGATATTGACGAAAACTGTTTGGCGCGCGGGCGAGAGGGACTATATAAAGCCAATGAAATTAAAAATATTCCAGCTCCGGATCTAAAAAAACATTTTACTATTATTGATGAAAATTATCAGGCACAGTCACATTTGAAGCAACGAATTCAATTTAAGAAACATGACTTATTGGTTGATTCTTATGAAAAAAAATGTGACGTAATTGTTTGTCGTAACGTCACAATTTATTTTAAAAACGAAGCACGCGATGCTGTCTATCAAAAATTCAGTGATGTTTTAGTGCCGGGTGGTATTTTATTTACTGGCGCAACGGAAACGATTAATTTCTCAGAACGCTTTGGGTTAGAAAAAATCGATTCATTTATTTATCAAAAAATAGAATAATCAGTGGAAAGGAGTAGAGAAAATGGATGATAATAATATTTATCGCACCCTCTTTTTCGAAGAGAGTGATGAACATTTACAACAATTAAACGACAATGTCTTAGCCCTGGAGAATAATCCAGGTGATCTTGATTTGTTAAATGAAATCTTTCGTTCAGCCCATACCTTAAAAGGCATGGCCGCGACGATGGGGTATGATGTCATGACTGAACTAACCCACAAGATGGAAAACATTTTGGAAAAATTTAAAACTGGATCCATTCAAATTACGAGTGATTATATCTCATTAATCTTTAGCTGTTTAGACCGACTATCGATTTTAGTTGAAGATTTAAGAGAAGATAAAGAACTAAAACATGAACAAATTGTTGATTTATTAGCCCAATTGGATAGGGTTGAAGGGGAAACGGTTAATCCTAGTAGTGAAGCAACCAAAAAAATAGATGTTGCTACTCATAGTCAGGACTGGAGAAATTATTTCGAAGCATTAGAGGAATCGGATTTATTTGTGATAGAGCAGGCTGTTAGCGGGGATTATCACGCATACAGTATAGGTGTCCGCCTAGATAAAGAATCAATGTTAAAGGGACCACGCGTCTTTTTAATTATGGAAAAATTGGAACAAGCCGGCGATATTTTACATACAGAACCTGCAACGGAACTATTAGAAGAGGGCGCCTTTGATACGGATTTTCATTTAATTTATTTAACTAAAAATACGATTGAAGACGTTCGTACAAATATTGAAAGTAACAGCGAAATTGATCAAGTATTAGTTGAATCGTTTGATCAAGAAAAACATTTGAAAAAAGTTCAGCTACTTGAAGAAAGTTCGGGGCAAACACTTGTTACTGAAACAAAAGAAAAAATCAATAAAGCGCCACAATATGGAAATCATCAAAACAACCAGTCAATTCGTGTTGATTTGTCTCGTCTTGATCTATTTCTTAATCTAGTTTCAGAACTGGTTGTTTATCGCAATCAATTAGAAGATGTTAGTAATCGTGAAAATATCAATGAAATTAAAGACTCATTGGAACAAGTTTCGCGTTTAACTTCAGAACTGCAAGATTTAGTCTTAAAAATTCGGATGCAACAAGTCAATGTCGTCTTCAGTCGTTTTCCTAGAATGGTTCGTGACTTGTCCAATGAATTGGGGAAAGAAATTGACTTAATCATTACAGGAGAAGAAACCGAACTCGATAAAACGGTTGTTTCTGAGTTGAGCGATCCGCTTGTTCATCTTTTAAGAAACTCGATTGATCACGGAATCGAGCAACCAGCTACTCGATTAAAGTTAGGCAAAGAAGCAACAGGAACGATTCGTCTAACAGCTTTTCAAGAAGGAAATCAAGTCATTATCACGATTGAAGATGATGGCAAAGGATTGAATCCTGAATTACTCAAAGCTAGTGCAAAGAAAAAAGGGATTGAGACAAATAATATGACCGATGAAGAAATTCAACGATTAATTTTCCATCCTGGATTTTCGACAGCCAAAGAGATTACCAACGTTTCTGGTCGTGGTGTAGGTATGGACGCTGTTCAATCGAAAATTCTCTCATTGGGAGGCACGATTGAATTACGTAGTCAGGTCGATGTGGGAACAACTTTTACCATTCGCTTGCCTCTGACTTTGTCAATTATTGATGCATTAATGGTAAAAGTCGCAGAAGATACTTTTGCCATACCATTAGATGTCGTTGAACGCGTTGTGCGCATTAAGGAAGAAGAAATCGTCAAAACATTGAATCAAGAAGTCTATGAATTTCAAGGCAATATGATTCCAGTTTTACGAACGAATGAAATGTTAGCAATTAATGATGAAAAAATGGATAAATACTATGGGATCATTGTGAATATCGATCAAAAGTATTATGCTATTTTAGCAGATCGCCTCATTGGTCAACAAGAAGTCGTAATCAAAAAAATCGATAGCATGTTACAACAAACGCGTAAATATCAAGGGGCAACCATTTTAGGTGATGGCTCGATTGCACTTATTTTAGATGTCAATGCGATTTGTAGCGATCAAAGGAGCATTTGATGGAATATACGGCATTAGAAATTGATGGTTTAAAGGAAATTATTAATATTGGTGGTGGCAATGCGGCAACGAGTATTTCATTACTCGTTAATCGTCGGATTGATATGCGTGTGCCCGAAGTTGAAATTTTAAGTTATGAGGAAATGTACGAACAAGTGATGCAAGATTCAGAAGAAGTTTATGCCGTTACAAGTCAAATCCTTGGCGATATCGGTGGCATGTTTCTCTTTGTCTTATCGCAAGAAACCGCTGTTCGTATGACTGAATATATGGTTGGAGCAGAAAACTCAAGCGTAGAAGTGACCAATTCGGCAGTCATGGAAATGACCAATATTCTTTCAAATGCCTTCTTAAATGCCATTGGAAAGTTGTTAGAAAAACAACTTTTTTCTTCATTACCAATGATGCAATACGATTATTTTGGAGCAATCATAAGTAGCATTTACATGGCATTAGACCAATATGATGATCAAATACTTGTTATTCGGAACGAATTTTTCTATGATGAAGAACGAATAGATGCTTCATTATTTTTCATCCCTGAAATGGGAGTCATTCAAAAAATATTAACAGCGTTGGGAATTTGAAAGGGGAACAATACAAAATGTCAAAAAAAATCTTAATTGTCGATGATGCGGTTTTCATGCGCATGAAACTAAAGGATATTCTAGAAAAAAATGGTTACACGGTTGTAGCAGAGGCCGAAAATGGTAGAGAAGCTTTCGAGAAGTATCAAGCAACAATGCCTGATTTAGTCACAATGGATATTACGATGCCTGAAGTCGATGGCTTAGAAGCATTAAAAATGATTAAAGGCTTTGATGCATCAGCAAAAATCGTAATGTGTAGCGCTATGGGGCAACAAGGAATGGTGATGGACGCTATTCGTGCGGGAGCGCTTGATTTTATTGTGAAGCCTTTTGATACCGATCGTGTTATCAAAGCTGTTGATAAAGTATTAGCATAGATAAAGGAGCCGTGTTAAAATGCAAATGATTCTCTTTAAGATGAATGAGCAATCATACTTGATTTCAGCAGATACTGTGGAAGAGATTATTGATACGATTCATATCACCAAAGTGCCACTCGCACCAAATTGGGTTGAAGGCTTGATTAATTTGCGTGGCACGATTTTAACGGTTGTCAATTTGGCCGAGTTAATTCAACTCCAACGACCAAAAGAACATCGAAATATTTTTATCATGAAGCACGGAGAAGAAAAGAAAGGTCTACTGATTGAAGAAGTCGTTGAAGTGATTGATATTCAACCAGCAGATTTACAGTTAAAAGAAGACAGTGAATTCGATTATTACTCAGGAATTGTTTCATTCCCTGATAAAGTCGCAAATGTGATTGATGTGAATCATCTGATTTTTGAGTAAGTGGAGGTACCATTGTGGATCAAGTATTATCGCAACAAGAAATCGACCGCCTCTTGAGCGCTATGACCAGTGGCGAACTCGATCAACAGGTTGTTGAAGAGGAAAACGAGTTATCCAAAATTAAGGACTATGATTTTCGTCGGCCAACAAAATTGTCGAAGGAATACGTCAATACATTACATATGATTTTTGAAGATTTTTCAAAAATGGGCAGCGGAGTTCTTTCGACTTCGCTAAGAACAAATGTCCAATTACAATTAGCAGCCATTGAGCAAATTAGTTACGATGAATTTATTCATTCGATTCCTAAGTTTACGTTATTAGGGATGTTTCGCTCGCAACCATTAAACGGCATTCAAATGCTGGAAATGAATCCACAATTATGCATGCTTCTCGTGGAGCTTTTATGTGGCGGATTAGAGATTCGCCAAACGCAAAAAGTTGAAGAAGATTTCTCTGAAAAAAAATCTTTCACAGATATTGAATTATCAATTTTAGAATCGGTTGTTCAAAATTTAACGGAAGTCTATGAGCATGCGTGGAAAGATATTGCCGAGTTAAATACCGTGGTTGAAGGCTTAGACACGAATCCTCAGTTGATGCAAAATATGTCACCCAATGAACCAGTGATTCTTGCCACTTTTACGGTTAAAATTTTAGAGATGACCACGTTTATTAATCTGTGTATTCCTTATGTTTTCTTTGAAGGCATTATTGATAAATTAAGTTTTAGAAACTGGTTTGATACGAATAAAACAGTCAATTCAGAAGATACCGATGAACTACAAAAGAGCATTAACAGTGTCTACTTAGAGTTAGAAGTCCTTTTAGGAAATGCGCAAATGAGTCTATCTGACTTCCTGTACTTGGCGCCAGGGGATGTAATCAAGTTGGATCGTAAAATTACGGAGCCATTGGTGACATACATTGAAGGAAAACCTTTTTATCGTGTGCGACCAGGGCGTAAAGATTCACAGCTAGCGATAGAGTTAATTGACAAAATAGAAGGAGAAGAAGACGAATGAGTGGGAGTTTATCACAACAAGAAATTGACGCAATGTTAAAAGGGGCAGGGGATGTAGCAACTCCTGCTTCAGAAAATACAGTATCCGAACAAATTAAATTAGACATTATTGGTGAAGTTGGTAATATCTCAATGTCGCAAGCGGCAACGACTCTTTCTGAAATTTTAAATCACCGCGTATCGATAACAACACCGCGCGTAACAAAATTAAAATTTAAAGATATTGTTGATGGCTTAGTTGCTCCAAAAGTAGCAGCAACAGTCAGTTATAAAGCCGGAATTAGTGGAACAAACTTAATGTTACTTGAAGTCAAAGATGCAATGATTATTGCCGATTTGATGATGGGCGGCGACGGTTCAACCGCTTCAGAAACATTTACAGCTTTAGAGTTGAGTGCAGTAGCAGAAGCGATGAACCAAATGATTGGTTCTGCATCAACATCAATGGCAACAATGTTCAGTCGTTTGATTGATATTTTACCGCCAGAAGTGAGTTTATGGGAAACAGGTAACACGATGAATTATGGTGGTTTAAATGAAAACGATGATATTTATAGCATCTCATTTTCATTAGACGTAGAAGGCGTTATTGAAAGTGAAATTATGCAAGTCTTCACGGATGACGTCGTTTTAGATATTACCCAAGCGATGTTAAATGATGAAGCTGAAAACTTACGTCAACAAGCTTCAGTAGAACCTGTTGTCATGCAACCAAGAGCTGCTCAAAGTGCACCAACACCGATTGCAACAAGCATGCCTGAGCCACCAAAACCAAGTGTCACAGTTAGCCAAGCAGCTTTCCAACCATTGACTGGTAGTAGTAATAACAGTTCTTTAGAAGGTGACAATTTAGATTTAATTTTAGATGTGCCACTTGATCTAAGTGTTATTTTAGGTAAAAGTCGTAAATCGATTAAAGAAATTTTAGCATTAAA
>DXBN01000009.1 GCA_019116505.1 Candidatus Enterococcus avicola
CGCGGTTTTATTTTAAAAAATTTTGTCGGATGGTTTTGGAATTGTTAAAAGACAATCACATGTTAGTTTTTTGTCCAAGTATTGCTTTTATGGAACGGCTAACGAAACAAACACAAGCTTATTTTATCGAAGAGCAGGTCGCATCGGTCAGTTCTATAGATGCATTACGAGAAGAAAAAGTTCAAAAAATGCGTGAACAAAAATATCAAGTGCTATTTACAACGACTATTTTGGAACGTGGTGTGACTTTTGAGAATCTCTCGGTCATCGTTATGGGGGCTAATCATCCGGTCTACACGAAATCTTCTTTAGTTCAAATTGCTGGTCGAGTCGATCGTAAAGGGGATTATCGCCGAGGACGAGTTATCTTTTTTCACAATCAAAAGACCAAAAGTATGCGTCAAGCGTGTCGGGAGATTAAAGAGATGAATCAATTAGCGAAAGCGTGGTTAGCTAAATGAAATGTCCCTGGTGTCAGCAACCACAAATTCGTGATTTAACGCTTAAAGAAATTTTGTGGCCATTAATGATTAAAGAAACACGTTGCCAAGCATGTGAGTCGAAACTGTGTAAAATTGAAGCGCCTTATTGTTTATTCTGTTTGAAAAAGGGGACAGTAAGTCCTTGTGACGATTGTCGAATGTGGCAAAGAACCTATCCTGACTACGATTTTCAACATCATTGTTTTTTTCATTATAACGAAGCGTTTCATGATTGGATCTATCGTTACAAGTTTTTAGGAGATTATCGTTTAAGAGGGACATTTACTTATGAAATCAGAGCATTCTTTCATCAATATCCTCAAGCAATTGTATGTACAATTCCTCTATCGAGTGAACGACAAAAAACACGCGGTTTTAATCAAAGTGCTGGCATTTTGTCGGCGGCTAAGATTCATACCGTTGATTTACTGCAAAAAACACAACATACCGATGCACAAGCGCAAAAAAATCGTCAAGAACGCTTAGCAATGGTACAACCTTTTGAAGCAACAACGCTAGCTGAAGGAATAAAAGGCCGAGAAGTCATCATTTTTGATGATATTTATACAACCGGTCGGACGTTATTTTATGCTGCCGAAGTTTTAGAACGTTTTAAACCATTAAAAATTCGAACACTATCATTGGCGCGGTAAAATTTATTCAAATTAATTAAGTTTTGGTAACGATTTCTTTTGCATTTCTCATAAAGTTCGATATAATAGAGGTAAGAAGAGAAGGAAAGAGTGGTCCTTCCATCTCTTTAATTGGTAGACGAAAGGGGCAATTGTTATGTTTAGATATAATGTACGTGGAGAAAATATTGAAGTCACTGAGGCGATTAGAGATTATGTGGAGAAAAAAGTTGGAAAACTAGAGAGATACTTCTCAGATGTGCCTAACGCAACTGCTCATATTAACCTAAAAGTTTATACTGAAAAAACAGCAAAAGTAGAAGTGACGATTCCACTGCCTTTCTTAGTATTGCGAGCTGAAGAAACGTCACCAGATTTATACGCAAGTGTAGATTTGGTTGTTGATAAATTAGAACGCCAAATTCGCAAATTTAAAACAAAAATCAACCGTAAAGCTCGTGAAACAGCGATTCCTGATGTTCGCCCAGAAGCGATTTTCGTTAATGGTGACACAGAAGATGAAAATGGATCCGATTTAGAAATCGTTCGTACAAAACGACTATCATTAAAACCAATGGATAGCGAAGAGGCGGTACTACAAATGAACATGCTGGGTCACAATTTCTTTATTTTTGAAGATGCTGAGACTAATGGCACAAGTATTGTATATCGTCGTAAAGATGGTAAATATGGTTTAATTGAAACAGATTAATCTTAAAAAAAAGATAAAAGGTAAAAGCCGAGTTTGGCTTTTACCTTTTTAGTTATAAATAAGACAAAAATTTGAATTTTCTTTTTACATGGAATCAATAGAAAATGTAGCAATCGCAAGGAACAAGTGATAAAATGGGATGAAGAAACTTATCATACTTAACTTGAATAAGAATTGAATTAAAAGGAGATATACGTTGTAATGGCCAATTTTTTTAAGAATTTAATTGAAAACGATAAAAAAGAATTAAAGCGCCTAGACCAAATGGCGAATCAAATTGAGTTGCTAGCTGATGAAATGAGCGGATTATCAGATGCTCAATTACAAGAAAAAACAAATGAATTTCGTACGCGTTACCAAAATGGTGAAACGCTAGATGAATTGCTAACCGAAGCTTTTGCAGTGGTTCGTGAAGCGGCAAAACGTGTCCTAGGCTTATATCCATATCATGTACAGTTAATGGGTGGGATTGTGCTACACGACGGTAACATACCAGAAATGAGAACTGGTGAAGGAAAAACCTTAACGGCTACGATGCCGGTTTATTTAAATGCATTGACTGGCGAAGGGGTACACGTTGTAACGGTCAATGAATACTTGGCAACACGTGATTCAACAGAAATGGGTGAGTTATATAACTTCTTAGGCATGACTGTTGGCTTAAACATCAACTCAAAATCTTCAGAAGAAAAACGTGAAGCGTATGCTTGCGACATTACTTACAGTACAAATAATGAACTAGGCTTTGATTACCTACGTGATAATATGGTTGTTTACCGCAATCAAATGGTGCAACGCCCGTTGAACTTTGCGATTGTTGATGAGGTCGATTCGATTTTAATTGACGAAGCGAGAACACCTTTAATCATTTCAGGACAAGCAGAAAAATCAACAGCGCTTTATGAGCGTGCGGATAACTTTGTTAAACGTCTAAAAGCCGATGAAGATTATAAAATTGATATTCAATCAAAAACAATTACTTTAACTGAAGCTGGAATTGAAAAAGCGGAAGAAACGTTTGTTTTAGATAACTTATACGACATTGAAAATACGGCCTTAACGCATCACTTAGATCAATCGTTACGTGCCAACTATATTATGTTACTAGATATTGATTATGTTGTTCAAGAAGGAAAAGTTCTGATTGTTGACCAATTTACTGGACGAATTATGGATGGACGTCGTTACTCAGATGGATTGCATCAAGCAATTGAAGCCAAAGAAAACGTTGAAATTGAAGACGAAACAAAAACAATGGCTTCAATCACTTTCCAAAACTTCTTCCGTATGTATAAAAAACTTGCAGGGATGACTGGGACAGCAAAAACAGAAGAAGAAGAGTTTAGAGAAATTTATAATATTAACGTCGTTCAAATCCCAACAAATCGTCCAATCATTCGTGATGACCGTGCCGATTTACTTTATCCGACTTTACAAAGTAAATTTGATGCTGTTGTGCAAGATATCAAAGAACGTTACCGTAAAGGCCAACCGATTTTAGTTGGTACGGTTGCGGTAGAAACATCAGAGTATCTATCTGATTTATTAAATCGAGAAAAAGTTCCGCATGAAGTGTTAAATGCAAAAAATCACTTTAAAGAAGCGGAAATTATTTTAAACGCTGGACAAAAAGGCGCTGTTACAATTGCGACGAATATGGCTGGTCGAGGAACAGACATTAAGCTTGGCTTAGGCGTAGCAGAATTAGGCGGATTAGCTGTAATTGGTACGGAACGTCATGAGTCTCGTCGTATTGATAATCAGTTACGTGGACGTTCTGGACGTCAAGGAGATCCAGGTGTTTCTCAATTCTACTTATCACTGGAAGATGACTTAATGCGTCGTTTTGGTTCTGATCGCATCAAAGCCTTTTTAGACCGTATGAATATTGATGAAGAAGATAGTGTGATTCAAAGTAAAATGTTAACAAAACAAGTTGAATCGGCTCAAAAACGTGTTGAAGGTAACAACTATGATACACGTAAAAATGTCTTACAATATGATGACGTGATGCGTGAGCAACGTGAAGTTATCTATCGTCAGCGTCAACAAGTTATTATGGAAACAGAAAACTTATCACCACAATTAATGGGAATGGTGAAACGCACAATTGACCGGGCGGTTGATGGGCATGTTTCACTTGATGCTAATAAAGTGAATTATGAAGGCATCGTTGATTTTGCCGGAAGTGTCTTAGTCCATGAAGATAGTATTTCAGTCGCTGATTTAGAAGGCAAAACAGCCGATGAAGTGAAAGCTTACTTATTATTAAGAGCACAAGAAAAATTTGATGAAAAAGTATCGCATTTGAATAGCCCTGAGCAATTACTTGAATTTGAAAAAGTCGTTATTCTACGTGTGGTTGATGCCAAATGGACAGACCACATTGACGCAATGGATCAATTACGTCAATCGGTTGGTTTACGTGCTTACGGTCAAAACAATCCATTAGTTGAGTATCAAACAGAAGGTTATTCAATGTTTGAAGCAATGGTCGGTGCGATTGAATATGATGTGACTCGTTTATTTATGAAAGCCGAGATTCGTCAAAATGTTCAAAGAGAGCAAGTAGCTCCGGTACAAGAAAAAGCGAACGCACCTGTTGCAAATGAAGAAGCATTTACTCAAGTTGGACGCAATGATTTATGTCCATGTGGCAGCGGTAAAAAATTTAAAAACTGTCATGGCAGAAACAAACTAGTATAGAAGTAAATTACTAGGGCAGGGAACTGCCCTAGTTTTATTTTTTAAAGGCATTCAATTAAAAGGAAAGAAGGAATTACAATGGAATTAGCAGAAATCCGTCACCAACTTGCTGACTTGAATCAAAAAATCATTAGCTTTAGGGGGTCTCTTTGACTTAGATCGTCTAGAAGAAGAGATTGCTGAAGTGGAACATCAAATGAGTGAACCAGGCTTTTGGGATGATAGCGTGGCGGCACAAAATGTGATTAATGGGCACAATGCAAATAAAGATACATTTGGTCGCTTTCACCATTTAGAAACCAAAGTTGAAGAGCTTGAATTGTTGTTAGAAATGGTTCAAGAAGAATCTGATGAAGAGATGGAAGAAGAATTAGTCAATGGTATTCAGCTATTAACAGATGAAATGAATTTGTATGAATTGTCTTTATTACTAGACGGACCATATGATCACAATAATGCGATTATTGAACTACATCCAGGTGCGGGTGGAACGGAGTCGCAAGATTGGGGCAGTCTTCTTTTGAGAATGTATCAACGTTGGATTGATCAACAAGGCTTTAAAATGGAAGTACTCGATTATCAAGATGGTGATGAAGCCGGAATTAAGAGTGTGACTTTACTTGTCAAAGGTTATAATGCTTATGGTTATTTAAAATCAGAAAAAGGGGTTCACCGACTTGTACGGATTTCACCTTTTGATTCTGCTAAACGGCGTCATACTTCTTTTTGTTCCGTGGATGTCATGCCAGAATTAAATGATTCAATTGATGTAACGATTAATTCAGATGATTTGAAGATTGATACGTACCGTGCAAGTGGTGCGGGTGGTCAGCATGTTAATAAAACGGACTCCGCTGTTCGGATTACGCATATTCCAACTGGGGTTGTCGTAGCTAGTCAAGCTCAACGGTCACAATTAAAAAATAGGGAACAAGCAATGAGCATGTTAAAAGCGAAATTGCACCAATTAGAAGTTGAAAAACAAGAACAAGAGGCTGCTTCAATTCGTGGAGAACAACTAGAAATTGGTTGGGGCTCACAAATTCGTTCTTACGTCTTCCATCCGTATTCAATGGTTAAAGATCATCGGACGAATTATGAAACCGGAAATATCCAGGCTGTAATGGATGGAGAAATTGATGGATTTATCGATGCCTACTTAAAAATGCGATTAAATGGCAATAATGCTTAAAAATGATGGAAATGCAATCAAATTGTAATGTAATGAAAGCCTATTGAAACATAGCAATGCTATAATATGCCAGTACGAACAAAAAAGGTGGAGAGATAAATATGATAGAAATGCAGGATGTAATGAAAAAGTATTCAAATGGTACAACTGCGATTCGTAATCTTTCGGTTTCAATTGAACAAGGCGAGTTTGTTTACGTCGTTGGTCCGAGTGGCGCTGGAAAATCTACATTTATTAAATTAATGTATCGTGAAGAAAAAGCCACAAAAGGCGTGTTAAACGTTGCGGGCTATGATTTACTGAAAATTAAAAATAATGAAGTATCAAGCTTACGACGTGAAATAGGAGTTGTTTTCCAAGATTACAAATTGTTACCAAAGAAGACGGTCTATGAAAATGTTGCATACGCAATGCAAGTAATTGGTCGCAAACCACGTGAAATTAAAAAACGTGTCATGGAAGTCTTGGACTTAGTAGGTCTTAAACATAAAGTCCGTGTGTTCCCGAGTGAATTATCTGGTGGGGAACAACAAAGGGTCTCAATTGCTCGAGCAATTGTTAATATGCCTAAAGTATTGATTGCCGATGAACCGACAGGAAACTTAGACCCTGAAAATTCATGGGAAATTATGAAACTAATTGACCGTATTAATGCTCAAGGAACAACAATTGTGATGGCGACTCATAACAGTACAATTGTAAATACCATCCGTCATCGTGTAATCGCGATAGAAAATGGTCGAATTATTCGTGACCAAGTAGAAGGAGAGTACGGATACGATGATTAGAACATTTTTTCGACATGTATTAGAAAGTATTAAAAGTTTACGACGTAATGGTTGGATGACAATATCATCTATCAGTGCCGTCGCTATTACCTTAACTTTACTAGGCATTTTCTTAACTATTATTTTAAATACAGTCAAGTTGGCTGAAGATATGGAAAATAACGTTGAAGTGTCGGTCTTTGTTTCTTATGGAACAACCCAAGAAGAACAAGATGAATTAGAAAAGAATTTAAAAGCAATCCCTCATGTGGCTTCTGTTGAGTTTTCAAGTCAAGACGATGAATTAGATCGTGTAAAAGAGTCTTATGGTGACGTTTGGGGGCTATTTGAACAAGATAACCCATTACTAAATGTTTTCGTTGTACAAGCTGAAGAGCCTCAATATGTAAAATCGATTACAGAAGAAGCTAAGAAGTATAAAAAAGTGGTACATAAAGCAACATACGGTGAAGATTTATCGGATAAAATCTTTAATATCGCTGAAGGTGTACGGACTTGGGGCTTGATTGGATCAGGTTTACTCTTGTTCGTCGCAATGTTCTTGATCTCAAATACGATTCGTATCACAATTTTATCGAGAGAACGAGAAATTCAAATTATGCGTCTAGTTGGTGCGAAAAATGGCTATATTCGCTGGCCTTTCTTTTTAGAAGGTGGTTGGATTGGTCTATTAGGAGCAATTATTCCAATTGGATTAATTATCTTTGGTTACCCAGAAGTCTACCGTGTGTTAAACCCTGTCTTGTTACGTTCAAATTATAGTTTATTACAACCAGGACAATTTATGATACAAATCAGTGGGATTCTTGCGGTATTAGGTATCTTAATTGGATCGTTAGGTTCGGTTATTTCTATGAGCCG
>DXBN01000085.1 GCA_019116505.1 Candidatus Enterococcus avicola
TATTGTCGTATTCTTTTGTAATATCAACATATGAGAAAGGTACGCCATATTCTTTTTCAACACTATAAGGACTAAATAAGTACATGTCTTGATTTTTACGCGTTAATTCGTAAAATTTATCCGGTACAATCACACCAAGTGACAAAGTTTTAACTCGAATTTTTTCATCAGCATTTTCTTTCTTTGCAGAAAGAAAGGCGATGATATCTGGATGGAAGACGTTTAAATAAACTACTCCGGCACCTTGACGTTGACCTAATTGGTTTGAATAACTAAAGCTATCTTCAAATAATTTCATGACAGGCATGACACCACTTGCAGCGCCTTCGTAACCTTTAATTGGCGCACCCGCTTCACGCAAGTTTGATAAAGTAATCCCAACGCCACCACCGATACGAGACAATTGTAGAGCAGAGTTAATCCCACGTCCAATCGCGTTCATATCATCCGTTAGTTGGATTAAGAAACAAGAAACTAATTCACCGCGACGTTTTCTACCCGCATTCAAGAAAGAAGGCGTTGCGGGTTGGTAACGTTGATGAATCATTTCTTCAGCTAAAGTCATTGCTAGTTCTTCGTTACCATCTGCAAAATAAAGCGCATTGAAAGCGACACGGTCTTCGTACGTTTCTAAATATTGTGTTCCGTCATTTGTTTTTAATGCGTATTGGCCATAAAATTTATAAGCAGCCATAAATGATTTGAAATGGAAATTTTGTTGCGCTAGAAAATCATAGAGTGACTCAATAAAAGCAGGGGAATAATTACGAATGAAAGGTTCTTCTAAATAATCTTCTTCTATTAGGTAGTTGATTTTATCTGTAACCGTTGGAAACGTCATTGTATTGGGTAGGACGTTTTCTTTAAAGAAGGCTTCTAAAGCTTCTTTATCTTTATGCAAAGGAATCTGACCATTCACAGGACGATTAATTTCATTATTTAATTTAAAGTAAGTGACATCTTTTAATGTTTTAAGACTCATGAAGACACAACCTTTTCTAATTTCTATTGGTAATTGAACAATTAACATAAAAAGAAGGATTTGAAGTCTTACGACGGACAAATCCAACAATAAGTTTTTAGTTTAATAAGTGAGGACTACACAGCTAATTGACGTAATTGGTCCGGACGGAAACCGATAATGGTTCTTGCTTCGCTTGTGATGACAGGGACACTTTGGAAACCTTGTTCTTTTAACCAATTGATAGCTGAAGGTTCTTGATCTAAGTTAATTTCTTCAAAAGAAATATGATTGTCAGTTAAGAAGCGTTTCGCCATTTTACATTGCATGCAGTTGTTTTTTGAAAATAATTTGATATTCATAATGGTAATCCTCCTTGGAAATTTTACTGTATAATTACTATAGTCCTTAGTATAGACGGTCGTAGCGAAAAGTCAAACGAAAAATACTATATATTGTGTTTGTGAAGTTGGGCGACACTAATTGTTGTGGTTTTTTAAAAGTTTTTTACCTGAAAGTGCTTGTGGTTATTAGTGTTTCAGCCGATAAAAAAAACAAAGAAGAAGTTTAAAAAAATTCGCTTGTGAAGGAATGTTTTTGAACAATAAAAAGACTGAAAATCTTCTTGCCTTTTTTTAAATCAGATGCTACTATGTACTGGGTGCCAAACCCATGACGTTGGATACTTGTTGGTGCGAAAGCATTTTGAAAACGAGTATCGCAACGTCTTTTTTTAAATAATTTAAGAGTATCCTAAAATTCGCCCGAAGAAAAATACATTCTTCGGACGGATTTTTTCTATTTATTTAATAGAAGGTAGTATATTTTGCTTTCCATTGTTCTAATTTAATATGTAGCCAAAAACTATAAATACCCAAGGAAACAATCGTTAATAGAAACCATTTTATCCAATGGCCGAACAAACCAATAGCGGTTCCGTTAAACTGTAGACGTCGGCCTTCAATGATGGTATGTTCGATTTTCCAACGATACATCAAAACGATTCCCCAAGGGGTTCCGATTCCTAAAGTAAAAATAGTAATAACTGCGGCTAACAAACTATGTACAATATAACTAAGTAAGCCACCATCAAAATATGATTGATTCATTTTATTCCTCCTTTTCAATTACCATAGCTAAAATATGCAATAAAGAATAGTTTTAATTTCCTTAAATGTTTATAAATACTTCAAAGTAAAGTATTTCCAACCAATTAATTATATGGTACACTTTATCTAGTTTCGAAAACTAGATAATCAGTTTTTTGAAAATGATAACTAACTGTTAAAGAAGGAAGTGCGATGGAAAAATTAGAAGAGAAAATGATTGAATGGGGAGAGTCGTTACTGTCTGTTCACTTACCAAGATGGGATGAATTACCGGAAATTGAGCTCTACATGGATCAAGTGATTACACTTGTGGATCAATACTTATCTCCGATTATTAGACAAGAAAAACATACGCGACTGACACCTTCAATGGTGAATAATTATGTAAAAAAAGATTTAATCCCAGCACCCGTTAAAAAACGTTACAATCGTAAGCATGTAGCATTTTTAATTGCCATTACGTTGTTAAAGCAAGTGCTAACTATTCCAGAAATTAAAGAGGGAATTTTATTCCAAGGAAAAGCAATTGGCATCCGGAATGCTTACAATTCTTATTGTGAAATTCAAGAAAAAGCAATTTATCAAGTTTGTTTACAAGCAAGTAAAGAAACTTTCGAGGAACCTCAAGAAATTATTTCCATTCAATATTTAGCAGCCTATAGTGCTTCGAAGGCTTTTGCCAATAAGTTATTGGCTGAAAAAATGATTGAATTAGAGGCGGATTACTTAAAAGAAGGAGCAAAAAAATGAATCAAGAAAAAATTGCATTACTTGTGGACTCAGGTACGGATGTTCCTCAAGACGTTATGGAGCGCTATGGTATTTATATGATTCCATTACAAATCATTTATAAAGAACGAACATATACGGACAAAGTTGATATTACACCAGAAGAAGTTTATCGTCGTTTGGAAGAAGAAGTGCCAAGTACTTCTTTACCCAATGGCGCACAGATTCAGAAAGTTTTAGAAAAAATCAAAGAAGATGGTTATGAGAAATTATTAATTGTGACAATTTCTAGTGGTTTGAGTGGGACGTACAATGTGTTACGTTTGATTGGGCAAGAAGAAGAAGGTTTAGAAGTTTATGTACTTGATACGAAAAGTATCGGTATTGGTGCTGGTTTACAAGCAATCCGCGCAGCTGAACTCATTGATTCAGGCTTAAGCTTTGAGGTATTGATTGCTCAGTTGAAAAAAGAAATTGTTCAAAATAAAGTCCTGTTTAATGTAGGTACTTTAGAATATTTACAAAAAGGTGGACGAATTGGTTTAGTGACATCAATCATTGGTACGGCATTAAAACTAAACCCAACGATTTCTTGTAATGAAGATGGGGTTTATTATACTGTCGCAAAATCACGTGGACGCAAGCGTAGCATTGATAAATTAGTTGAGATTGCTGAAGAATTTATTGGCAATCATCAAGAATTTCGAATTGCAGTAGCACAAGGTGACGCTTATGAAGAAGGCTTACAATTAAAAGCTAAAATAGAAGCGCGTTTTCCAAATGCAAAGGAAATTTTATTTGGAACGATTTCTCCAGCATTAGTGGTACATACCGGACCAGGTTTACTTGGTATGGGGATTCAAGTCATCCATTAATCGTTAAATAATTCAAAAAGCATCGATTTTCTTCGAAAGGAAAATCGATGCTTTTTGATATTACTTGATAAAAGAAGCTGCTTGCTCTCCAGCTTGACGACCGAAAATAATGATATCGGCAACTGCGTTACCACCGATACGATTGTTTCCATGTAAACCACCGGTAACTTCACCTGCAGCATATAGACCCGGAATCACCACATTTTCAGTGTTGATAACTTGCGCATTTGTATTAATTTTTACGCCACCCATTGTATGATGAATACCAGGCGCAATTTTAATTGCGTAGAAAGGACCTTGTGATAAGTCGTTATCCATCGCTGTTTCGCGCTTGAATGCATCATCTTTTTTATCTGCAACAGCTTTGTTCCAAGTGTCAAGGGTTGCTTTTAACGCTTCTTCTGGCGTTTCAATTGCTTTGGCTAGTGATTCTGATGTATCTGCTTTGACAGTTAATCCTTGTTTTTCATAAAAATCAATTGCTTTGACCCGTTCTTTGACACCTGCGTCAAAAATTAAGTAAGCAGATTGCTCAGGTAAAGCGATAATGGCTGCAGAGACTTTATCACGTGTTTCCATTTCATTAAAGAATCGTTGGCCGGCTTGATTGACTAAAATAGCCCCTTCGCCACGAACGGCTTCGGTAATCAATAATGATTTTGTTTGATCAACCGTTGGGTGAATTTGGATTTGGTCTAAGTCAACGGTTTGACCACCAAGTGATTGAATCATTTTAATTCCATCACCTGTTGAACCTTCTTGGTTAGTTGAAACATAGCCTTTAAGTTCAGGTTTGTTTTCAACAACAAGATCCATGTTCGCACCAAAACCACCTGTAGCTACGATAACTGCGTCTGCGTTAATCACTTTTTCGGTGCCTTCAATTGTGACGGTGACTCCTGAGATTTGATCCTCTGTTTGATTAATTTTCGTTACATCAGCGTTGACAAAAAGGGGGATTTCTCTTTCATGGATATTACGTAAAAGACCATCAACTAAATATTCACCAACAGCGGAACCGTCCGTTGGGCGATGGGTTCTTTTTTCGCCCATACCACCAGTTGTCGTTAAATTATCTAGAGTAATACCCATTGAGTCTAACCAATCAATTGCATCAGCTGAATGATCAACAAAGTAACGTAAAAGTTCTTGGTCATTGGTTCCGCCGCCACCTTTTAGTGACTCTTCAAAAAATAAATCATTCGAATCTTCAATGCCTTGTTCTTTTTGAAAAGTTGTTTGTGACGCATTCATTCCAGCCGAAGCTTTTAAAGTATTCCCACCAGCAATCGGCATTTTCTCAAAGATAACAGGGTTTGCTCCAGCTTCTTTTGCTTGAATAGCAGCAGACATCCCAGCACCACCAGATCCGACAATGATGACATCATACTTGTCTTTTAATGTCGTAGGGTCAGTATATTCTTGGACAGAGGCGCCTGAAGTGGTATCAGTCGTTTTTTCTTTTATTTCAGAGACCGTGGTAGATGAACTGCTTGCTGAGTTTCCGTTCGAACAGGCTGAGAATAAAAGAACGGAAGATAGTAATAAAACGTGTGAAAATATTTTTTTATGATAAATCTCCTTACTTGATTCGATGTTTACTTTTCTAATGTAAGCGAACGTGTGATAAGAATCAACTATATTGTGATAAATATCACTAAAATTTAAAAGAAAAATGTTAGATTTGATAATTGTTGGCTTAAAATAGGACTTTTCGTGGTTTTTTTTATTAAAAACAAATGTGAGTTATTTTTCAATAGTAATTTTTTTTATTTGTGAAACCTTTTTGTCATTTATTTTTTACTAAGAAAAATGGGAGCTTTTTTCCTTTTGATGAAAGATTGAAGAAAATCATGTATAATAATGATGACAATAAGACTAAGAAACAAAAAAGAAGAAGAATGAGGGATTTTTGTGAAGAAGATACTAGTCGTAGATGATGAAAAACCAATTTCTGATATTGTAAAATTTAACCTTACGAAAGAAGGATATGAAGTTTTTACGGCTTATGATGGCGAAGAAGCGCTTGAAAAAGTTAAAGAAATCGAACCAGATTTAATTTTACTTGATTTAATGTTACCAAAAATTGATGGATTAGAAGTAGCAAGAGAAGTACGTAAAACGTATGACATGCCA
Source organism: Candidatus Enterococcus avicola (assembly GCA_019116505.1). Taxonomy (GTDB): domain Bacteria; phylum Bacillota; class Bacilli; order Lactobacillales; family Enterococcaceae; genus Enterococcus_I; species Enterococcus_I eurekensis. Next base: position 5,811 of record DXBN01000085.1, read on the forward strand.
ATTATTATGGTTACGGCAAAGGATTCAGAAATTGATAAAGTCTTAGGACTTGAACTAGGTGCGGATGATTATGTCACAAAACCTTTTTCAAATCGAGAATTGATTGCTCGTGTAAAAGCCAATCTGAGACGCGGGGCTAGTTCCAATAAAGAAGCCGATGTTCCGACTACAACTGAGCTTGAAATTGGCGATTTAACAATCCATCCAGATGCTTATATGGTTACAAAAAATGGTAGTACGATTGAGCTAACGCATCGGGAGTTTGAATTATTACACTATTTAGCTAAACATATCGGACAAGTGATGACCCGTGAACACCTTTTACAAACCGTTTGGGGATATGATTATTTTGGTGATGTACGGACGGTTGACGTGACAGTCAGACGTTTACGTGAAAAAATTGAAGATAGTCCGAGTCATCCAAATTATTTAGCGACTAGACGTGGCGTTGGTTACTATTTACGCAATCCAGAACAGGAGTAGTTGAATGAAAAACAAAGTTCGCTTTTATCGCTCAGTGAACTTTAAAATCGCCCTGACATTTATCTTGATTTTATTCATTTCAATCGAGATTATCGGGGCGTATTTTATTCGTGGCTTAGAGCGCTCTATGATTGAAAATTATAAAGATACAATGAATACCCAAGCAGAAACACTGTCTGGCACGATAAGTACTTATTTGAATCGTCAAAATATAGACACCGATGAGACGAATAACGAGATTCAGCGGATACTAGACAATAGTGATTCAGCAGATATTTTGGAAATGCGAGTCGTTGATGAAAAGGGGATAATTCGTGCCACGACTGACGTCAATGACCGAAGCTCTATTGGTAAAAAAAGTATCGATTCTTACATTGACCAATTTACAGATAAGAGTTTCATTGCTTTAGATGAAACGAGTGGTAATCGGGTGTTGATTAACATTCGGGTCTTGGAGTCGGTTGGCGATGTTGTGGTTGGTTCACTCTATATTCGTGGCGATTTAGAAAAGCAATATCAAGAAATTTCGAATATTGCTTTAATTTTCGTTACTGCTACAATAATTGCGATTGCGATTGCAATCATTGTCTCAATGTTAGTCGCGCGCTCGATTACACAGCCAATCGGAGAAATGCGTGAACAAGCCTTGCGAATTGCTAAAGGTGATTACAGTCATACAATTGATATTAAAGCACACGACGAGTTGGGACAATTAGCAGAGACATTCAACCAATTAGCTGAACGAATTGAAGAAACACAAGAGGCGATGGAAGCAGAGAGAAACCGTCTAGATAGCGTGTTAACCTATATGACCGACGGGGTAATCGCAACAGATCGCCGTGGTCGCGTGATTATGATTAATGAAATGGCGCTGTC
>DXBN01000086.1 GCA_019116505.1 Candidatus Enterococcus avicola
ATAAAATGAATGAGAATTATGACTATTTATTTATTCCAGATGGCTTTTATACGATTGATGAATTAAAGGCAGCGATTGAAACAGGTGAGTCAAGTACTTTACCAAAATCAATCGTACGTAGTATTCAAGAGGTGCGTGAATACTTTGAAGAATCACGTATCTTACAAGGAATTGACGTGATCTATGATCGTTTCTTTTTAAGTGAGCAACGTAAAATTGCAGAATCATTGAAGGACATTTACATTCTAGAAAATGTTATTGCTTCAATTGATTTGAAAAATATTATTACGGTAGCAAGATGTTTGATGCAAAATCGGACGAAAGGTTTTATGTCAGCCATTGTCTCAGAAGAAGGTAGCATTGATAAAGAAGTTTTATTAGACTTCTCCAATCGGACAGTAGCTGATTTTATTCAATTTATTTCAGAGAGTAGTTATGCTGACTTACTTGAGCCAGCCTTATCAAAAGACAAAATCGATTTTTTAAAACTTGATGTATTGATTGATAATCTTTTGACGAGTAAATTACAAGGTGCTCAAACGCAAGCTTTCGGTCCTTTACCTCTATTGGCCTATTTGAATGCAAAAGATATTGAAGCGATGAACTTACGTTTAATCATTGTCGGTAAACGCAGTGGATTTACAATAGAAGCAATTAAGGAAAGGATGCGTTCACTTTATGACTTATAAAATTGGAGTTATCGGTGATAAAGAATCCATTATGCCTTTTAAGCTATTTGGTTTTAGCGTTTATTATGGTATCAATGAATTAGAGATTACTGAAAGCATGGATCATATGATTGCTGAAAACTACGGCGTTATATATATTACAGAGACGTGCGCTAAACAGATTCCCGAAAAAATTGAATCGGTTAAAAGTTTAGTAACACCGGCTATTGTTCTCATTCCCGACCACGACGGTTCTCAAGGAATTGGACTAGCTGAAGTACAGAAAAATGTTGAGAAGGCAGTCGGCCAGAACATTTTATAGAGGAGTGAAACAGGTGGATATCGGAACAATTGTAAAAGTTTCAGGACCATTAGTAATGGCTGAAAATATGGGTCACGCAAGTATCCAAGATATTTGTTATGTTGGAGACATGGGCGTGATTGGAGAAATTATTGAGATGCGCGGTACTGTAGCATCCATCCAAGTATACGAAGAAACATCTGGTATTGGACCCGGTGAACCGGTCCGTTCAACTGGAGAGGCGCTCTCTGTTGAATTAGCACCAGGAATTATTGCTCAAATGTTTGATGGGATTCAACGCCCATTAGATGTTTTAGCTCAACAAACACAAACGCATTTTTTAGGTCGCGGTGTCCAATTACCTGCACTTGATCACGATAAAAAATGGGATTTTAAAGCCATTGTTAATATTGGCGATGAAGTCGAAACAGGTGATATTTTAGGAACAGTTCAAGAAACTAAAGTGATCAATCATAAAATTATGGTTCCAATCGGTGTTAAAGGAACAGTTAAAGCCATTCATCAAGGTGCATTTACAATTGATGAAGTAGTTGCAGTGATTGAAACGGACAAAGAAGATAAAAACATCACGATGTTACAAAGATGGCCAGTCCGTCGTGCACGTCCAGTTAAAGAAAAAAGCAATCCTGATATTCCAATGATTACAGGACAACGTGTCATTGATACCTTTTTCCCAGTAACCAAAGGTGGAGCAGCAGCAGTCCCTGGTCCTTTCGGTGCCGGTAAAACCGTTGTACAACACCAAATCGCTAAATGGTCAGACGTTGATCTAGTTGTTTATGTTGGTTGTGGTGAGCGCGGGAATGAAATGACTGATGTAATGAACGAGTTCCCTGAGTTAATTGACCCTAATACAGGTGAATCATTAATGGAACGTACCGTTTTAATTGCAAATACATCAAATATGCCGGTTGCAGCTCGTGAAGCTTCAATTTATACCGGAATTACCATTGCTGAATATTTCCGTGATATGGGTTACTCAGTAGCAATCATGGCCGACTCAACTTCACGTTGGGCGGAAGCTTTACGTGAAATGTCGGGTCGTTTAGAAGAAATGCCAGGTGACGAAGGTTATCCTGCATATCTAGGAAGTCGTTTAGCTGAATACTATGAACGTGCTGGACGTGTAATCACGTTAGGTAAAGAACGTCGTGAAGGAAGTATTACAGCAATTAGTGCCGTTTCACCTTCTGGTGGGGATATCTCTGAACCGGTAACACAAAATACATTACGTGTTGTTAAAGTTTTCTGGGGATTAGATTCAATTTTAGCGCAACAACGTCATTTCCCATCCATTGATTGGTTGAAGAGTTATTCATTGTACTTATTAGAAGTTGGCGAATACTTAGATCAACAATTACAAGTTGATTGGTCTGGTTTAGTAACAGAAGCAATGCGCATTTTACAAAAAGAATCCGAATTAAATGAAATTGTTCGTTTAGTAGGGATTGATTCTTTATCAGCTAAAGATCAATTGACGCTAGAAACAGCCAAACAAATTCGTGAAGACTACTTACAACAAAACGCTTTTGATGACGTTGATACGTTTACTTCTCGTGAAAAACAATTCCATATGTTAAAAACAATCGTTCTTTTCCATGAAGAAGGACAAAATACAATTGAACTTGGTGCGAGTTTACCAGAAGTAATGCGCGGAACAGTTGTTTTACGTGATCGCATTGCACGTATGAAATATGTTGAAGAAGAAAAAATTGAGCAAATCATCAATTTAGAAAAAGAAATTCAAGTAACGATGAAAGATATTTTACAAAAAGGAGGAATGTAACTTGATTAAAGAATATAAAACAATCGGTGAAGTCGTCGGTCCCTTAATGGCTGTCGATCATGTTGCTGGTGTCAAATACGAAGAGTTAATCGAAGTTCGCCTTCAAAATGGAGAGATACGACAAGGGCAAGTATTAGAAGTAGAAGAAGATAAAGCACTTGTCCAAATCTTCGAAGGAACAGCTGGCATCAATTTACGTGAATCCGCTGTTCGCTTCTTAGGTCATCCTTTACAATTGGGGGTTTCTGAAGACATGGTTGGTCGTGTCTTCGATGGTCTTGGTCGTCCGCGTGATGGTGGTGCTGATATTCTACCAGAAAAAATGATGGACATTAATGGGGAAGTAATCAACCCAATTTCCCGTGACTATCCCGATGAATTTATTCAAACCGGTATTTCATCCATTGACCATTTAAACACACTTGTTCGTGGACAAAAATTACCCGTTTTTTCGGCGTCTGGTCTACCACATAAAGAATTAGCGGCGCAAATTGCTCGTCAAGCAGCTGTTTTAAATACAGACGATAACTTCGCGGTAGTTTTTGCGGGTATCGGTATCACTTTTGAAGAAGCAGAATATTTCATGGAAGACTTCCGTCAAACGGGAGCAATTGACCGTTCGGTTGTTTTCATGAACTTAGCTAACGACCCTGCGATTGAACGAATTGCGACACCAAAAATGGCTTTAACAGCAGCAGAATATTTAGCTTATGAAAAAGGAATGCACGTTTTGGTCATTATGACTGATATGACGAACTACTGTGAAGCGCTCCGTGAAATTTCAGCGGCTCGCCGTGAAGTTCCTGGTCGTCGTGGTTACCCTGGTTATTTATATACAAACTTAGCAACTTTATATGAACGTGCTGGTCGTATTAAAGGTCTAAACGGATCGGTTACTCAAATTCCAATTTTAACCATGCCGGAAGAAGATAAAACGCATCCGATTCCCGATTTAACTGGTTATATCACAGAAGGACAAATTATCCTAACACGTGATTTATACAAAAAAGGGATTCAACCACCGATTGATGTTCTACCATCATTGTCTCGTCTGAAAGATAAAGGGACAGGTGAAGGGAAGACTCGTAAAGATCACGCTGCAACGATGAACCAATTATTTGCTGCATACGCTCAAGGTAAACAAGCAAAAGAGTTGGCAGTCGTTCTGGGAGAGTCTGCCTTATCTGAAACCGACCGTATTTACGCACAATTTGCGGAACTTTTTGAAGATCAATACGTCAATCAAGGTTACCAAACAAATCGAACAATTACGGAAACGCTCGACTTAGGTTGGAAATTACTTGATCTCTTACCAAGAACAGAATTAAAACGTATTAAAGATGAAATGATTGACGAATATCTGCCAGAAAAGGGGTAGAGCAAAATGGCAATTAAAAATATTAATCCAACAAGAATGGAACTTGCCCGCTTATCAAAGCAATTAGGTACAGCTAAACGCGGTCATAAGCTTTTAAAAGACAAGCAAGATGAATTGATGCGTCAGTTCATCTTGTTGATTCGTAAAAACAACACACTTCGACAAGTTGTTGAGGAAGAGATGACTCATGCAATGAAGGCTTTTCGTTTAGCGAATGCAACGATTAATGAAAACTTTATTGAGGAACTCTTTATTCTACCGTCGACCAATGTTTCTTTAGATGTTACTGAAAAAAACATTATGAGTGTCGTTGTGCCAGTGATGAAGTTCGATTATAATGAAGAATATGTAAATGCACCATTAGAGTATGGCTTTTTAAACTCGAACGTGCCTTTGGACTTATCAATCGAACGCTTTACTAATTTTTTACCTAAATTGTTGGAGCTTACAGAAATTGAAAAAACGTGTCAACTGATGTCAGAAGAGATTGAAAAAACACGACGTCGGGTAAATGCGTTAGAATATATGACAATTCCTGAATTAGAAGAAACAATTTACTTTATCAAAATGAAATTAGAAGAAAACGAGCGAGCAGGCGTTACACGCATGATTAAAGTCAAAAACATGAAAAAATAATCTGCTAAAGCGAGGCTATCTCTATGCTTAAATCTATGCTTAAAAAACAATCGACATCTCAGTTCACCGCACCTCAAGTGATTACTTTTGGTTTTGCTAGTATCATCTTATTAGGAGCGATCTTATTATCCTTACCGATTTCTTCAAAAACGGGGGAGGCTACTAATTTCCTGGACGCGTTATTCACGGCAACTTCTGCTACTTGTGTAACGGGTTTAACAACTCTTACAACAGCTGCTCATTGGAGTTTATTTGGACAAATTGTGATCATTACGCTAATCGAAATTGGTGGATTAGGTTTTATGTCGCTACCAATTATCTTTTATTTGATTACTCGTAAAAAAGTTGGTTTAGGAATGCGGATTGCCCTTCGTCAATCGTTAAATCTTGAAGGTCGCTCGGGTGAAATGAATTTAATGGTTTATATCATAAAGAATGCCTTGTTAATTCAGTTTGTCGGTATGTTGCTACTAGCTGTTGATTTCATTCCTCGTTTTGGACTACAAAAAGGCATGTGGTATAGTTTTTTCCACGCAATTTCTGCTTTTTGTAATGCTGGTTTTGATATTTTCGGTGATAGTTTAGTACCATTCCAACAAAATCCATGGGTTTTATCAGTGATTAGTGGTTTAATTATCTCTGGTGGATTAGGGTTTATTGTTTGGTACGACATTTTAGATTATAAAAAAACACGCCGTCTAAGTCTTCACAGTAAAATTGCTTTATTAGTAACAGCAGGCTTATTGGTTTTCGGAACATTAGGATTCATGCTGACTGAACAAAATGGCCAAAGTTTAGTAGAAGGAAACTTCATTCAACGTTTCTTTAATACAATCTTTATGTCAGTAACACCTCGTACAGCTGGTTTTTATTCCGTTGATTATTTCTCAATGACGCACGCTGGTTTATTATTAACGATCATTTTAATGTTTATTGGGGGAACTTCTGGTTCAACAGCTGGTGGTTTCAAAACAACAACGTTTGGTATTTTAATCATTAAAATGGTCAGCATCTTCAAAGGGAAGGAACGTGCGGAATATAAAGGACGGACGATTAAAGAATCAACCGTTTCTAGAGCTCTTGTTTTATTTTTCTTAATGTTATCACTCGTTATCGTCAGTACAATGATTTTATCAATCAGCGAAACCGTTCCAAACGTTAACGAACTCGGACTAGAATACATTGTTTTTGAAGTTGTTTCTGCGTTAGGTACGGTTGGTTTAACCATGGGACTCACACCGGATCTCTCCGCTTTAGGTAAAATAATTATTCTAATGCTAATGTTTATCGGGAGAGTGGGGATTATGACAGTTGTCTTCTCACTTGTTTCACGTGGCGTTAGCAACAAACAAACATTTAAATATCCTGATGAAACAGTGATTATCGGATAATGGAACGCTTCTGTGAATGAGCAATCTCACAGAAGCGTTTTTTATTTATGTAAAGTAATAGACGATATCGAATATATTAGGTATACTACATATATAGGAGTGTGATTACGATGCTAACAACTAGGACTAGAAAAAATGGAAATTCCATTGTCGTGACACTGCCAACCACAAAAGGTATCAAACAAGAGATTGATAAAGAATACATTGTGGTCTACGGTAAAGATGATACGATTACGCTTATACCAAAACTTGAGGATCCTTTTGCAAATGCTGAAAGCGGTGCATACTATGAAGAAGATGTTTGGAAGGATATGCCTGTAGTAGGTAAAGAGGTGCTTTAATTTGAAAGAACAATTGTATATCCCTGAAAAAGGTGATGTCGTTTGGATTGACTTCGATCCATCATCTGGTAAAGAAATACAAAAAAGACGGCCTGGGGTCGTTGTATCACGCTACGCGTTTAATCGTGCAACATGGTTCGCTGTTATTTGTCCTATAACGTCAACCATTCAAAAAAGTCAAATTCGATTTACATTACCTGAAGAAAATAAAATTAATGGACAAGTAGTTGTTCAGCAATTAAAATCATTGGATTTCACAGCAAGAGATATTCAATTCATTGAGAAGTTATCTGAAGTTGATATGAAAAATATCGATCAAATCATTGAGTACATATTTTAGTTTAACAAAATTTCGCGAAGGAATATTTGTAAGTCGCTGAAACTTCAGTTAATATATTACAAATATTCCTTTATTGGTGTTTGAACCTATCTAAAATAGAAAAAAGATGATAAATGAAGTATTAAACGTCGAATACCTTGTTTTTATCCTGTAAGAGGGAGGAGAATACAAAATAATAGATACTGAAGATTGGATTTAATTTTTATATTTATTGGTTTACATAATATACATTATATGAAGTTTATTCTTATTTTTAACTAAAATAATTATTCAATCTCAGGCTTCAATTTCGGTATTTATCTATCTTCACCTCTCTTTTTATCTGTTTTTCTATCTAATATTGTAGATTCGAGCGGTTTTATAAGTTTTTGACAGAAAATTGAATTACTTACGTATTTAATCATACCAATTGAACTTAAATTCAATTGGTATGTAACAGCTTACTGTTTGTAATATCTAAACCTATTTCTAAATCAATAATCTAAACAACTCTGCAATATAATAACATCAATTTCTTAACCTAGTCTTTTATTCTAGTTGAATTAATTGATCTATCACCCTATAATAAAAGAACGAAGACTTCTTTTTAGAAAATGGAAATCATTGAAATTATGCGTGCTAAAAAAAGTGTTCTCGATTTAGAGAAAATTGCAGCACAAAAGAAAAAAATAATAAGTGACGCAGAAAAATTATTCTAATAATTGAATTGGAGCGATTAAAATGTATGATTTAGTTAAGTTGTTATTTGTAAGCTCTCTCTTAGGTTTCATGTACTATTATGTAACTAAAAATGTGTCAGGTATATATATCGCCGTGCTCTTAGTGATCTTGGCCGTTAGCGTTATCTTTTATTCAGCCCTTAGTAGAGTCAAGCAATTCTCTCGAGCTCAAATTGAGCAAATTGATGAGATGTCTGGTGAACAGTTTGAGGACTATACAAAATTCTTGCTAAACAAATTAGGTTACTCAAATGTTAAAGTCACCCCTAATGTGGGCGATCAAGGAATTGATGTCATTGCTCATAAAGATGGAATTAAACATGGATTTCAATGTAAAAGATGGAAAAAGAACGTTGGGAATAAAGCAGTTCAGGAAGTACATGCAGGAATTGGGTTTTATTCTCTTGATAAAGGCTTCGTTATTACGAATAGCAACTTTACGAACTCGGCTAAACAACTTGCGGAAAAGTTGGATATTGAACTATGGAATCGGGACAGATTAATTCAATTATTGGAACAGATAAAAAAAGAAGAAATTAAAGAAGAAAAGAGCAGCTAAACCGCCTCTTCTCTTCTATTTTTATTTTTATAAATTAGCAAAAAGGCTTAAAAAATTACCATCGATATCTTTTATGTAACAATACCAATCATATCTAATTTCATCTAATAATACCCCCTACACTCTTTTCTTTGGTTTAGCAAAAAAAAATAAAAAGTACTTCTTTTAACAAATGAATGCTAAAGGAAGTACTTTTTATGATTAAACGGCCCATCTTCTTTCTAAACGTTTTGAAAAGACAGATAGCGAATAACAAATAACAAAGTAACAAAGAGCCATAGCAACGAACATTGGTAAAACTGCTGTTGGTTCTTGCGCGTAAATAATTTTTGCGTGATGAGTCAGTTCTGGTAATGAAATCACTACGGCTAATGATGTATCACGAATTAATGAGATAAACTGACTCACAATTGGCGGTAACATCAATTTGATACTTTGCGGGAAAATAATATAGTACAACGTCGACAGATAAGATAACCCTGTCGAACGCCCTGCTTCCATTTGGCCTTTTGGTACTGCAACTAGACCTGCTCGAATAATCTCAGATAGCATTGCCGATTCAAAAATAGTCATA
>DXBN01000010.1 GCA_019116505.1 Candidatus Enterococcus avicola
GAATGCTTCATAATAACTACTTGTTTTATTTATTAAACGAATTTCAACGAGCTCTTTTTCACTCAAACCGACAATTGGCGAGCGTAAAACAGCTGCTAGAGGGATATCTTGATAAGGGTTATCAATCAATTGTAGCAATGAAATCATCGTTTGAACTTCAGTTGCTTGAAAATAATTTTGGGCATCATCGATTTCTAAAGGGATATCAAATTTCTTGAAGATATCCAGTAACATTAAATTATTTTTACGTGTTGGCGTCAGTAAGACAATGTCACGATAGGTCACTGGGCGATTTTCTTTCAATTTTTTATCATAAATTTGAAACTTAGAATGGATCAATTCTTTGATTTTTAACGCCACTAAATGCAACTCGCCATCGGTTTTATCTTCTAGCAACCATTCATCGGTCAAACCATCATCCGTCGTCTCCTCATTTTCTTTTTCATAAATGAGCAGTTCAGGCAAGAAATCCTCACTTTCCGGAAAATGAGGGAAGCCTGGTACAAGCTGCGCTGCTTCATCGTATGGAATTTGTCCTAATTCCTCATTCATTAACTGTTGAAAAATTAGGTTCGTAAAATGTAAAACCTCATGACGGGAACGGAAATTATCAGCCAAAATAATGCGGCGTCCACCTATTTGATTTTCATAAGCTAAATATTTATCAATAAAGAGTGTTGGATCAGCCAAACGAAAGGCATAAATCGACTGTTTGACGTCCCCCACCATAAATTGATTGCCATTTTCATCATCCGGCGTTCGTACCCAGGATAAAATTGCCTCTTGAAGTCGGTTAACGTCTTGATATTCATCAACTAGGACTTCTTTGAATTGTTGGCGATAATAAGTTGAGGCTTCACTTCCTGTTTGATTGCTCCCACTTAGAATCTCCAAAGCGTAATGCTCCAAGTCATTGAACTCTAGAACACCTTTATCTTTTTTTCGTTGTTTTAAATTTTCCATAAACGCTAATGTTAATTGTCCCATTTCTTGAACGAGAGGCTGTGCTTGTGTCATTAACATTAAGATTTTCTCTGGCGGATAAGCAAATGATTTTTGCATCTCACCAATTTGTTCTTTTAATTCATCACGTTGTTCTTTAATCGGTATGGAAATGATTTTTTGTTCCTCTTTACGAAAAGTTGGAAAACGACCAAAGGAAACATTACCTAACGCTTGATAGAAAACCGTTAGTTGGTTATCCTTGAACGTTTGTAACAAGAAAGCCACTTGCGCGTAATCATTTTCGAGCATGTCGGCTAATTTACTAAAGTCTTTTTGACCGCTGACTTGCTCAATTGAGCGCTGCAATTGATTCGCAGCACTTTGCAATTGCGCAAGGTAAATCGGTGCGATATATTTTGCAAACAAAGGATGTTCGCTTAAGTCATCTGAATGCTCATATTGCTTGGCTAATGTTTCTAGCCAAACTTCCGGACTCGGATTAGCTTGGGCAAAACGATGCAAATCCATCACGACATTCGTTAAGGCTTCATCTGAACGGTCATTGACAAAATTTTCCGTTAAACGGTAAAAAACTTCTGTGCCTTCTTCATATTTTTGATCACGTAATTCTTCCCAAACTTCTTCTTTGAGTAAAATCTGTTCAGTTTCATCCGTTAACAAACGAAAGACTGGATCAATCCCGATTAAATAGTAATAACGGCGAATAACAGCTAAACAAAAAGAATGTAAGGTCGAAATTTGCGCCATCGGAAGTAAGCTTAGTTGTTTAACAAAATGTTGACGGCGTTCTGGGTCACTTTCTTCGTTGACACTTTGTTGTAAAGCCACTTGAATCCGTTCTTTCATTTCTCTAGCAGCGGCTTCAGTAAAGGTCACAATCAAAAGCTCATCAATATTTGTTCCACTTTTTAATTTTTCGATGACTCGACGTACTAAAACGGTTGTTTTCCCTGACCCGGCAGAGGCTGAAATCAATAAATGATCGCCTTCATCAAAAATAGCTTGCCACTGGGTATCGGTAAATGTTTCATTTTGAGGTTTTAATGGAATGTTGGTCATTCATCGTCTCCTCCCATTTTCTTAATAATTTCTTCTTTTTTCAAGTTATCCATACGACGGTATTGGTTTTCAGCTAGCATCACATCAAAATTACAAACGGTACGAAACGGACAATACTGACAAGCACGTTTTTTATCTTTGACTTTATAATATGGATTTAGGGAAATTTCGCCAGATAAAATCCTTTGGCCACCTTGCATCAGTTTTTCTTGATTGTGTTTGCGTAACAGCGTAATCTCTTCTTCAGAGTAAAAACGCGCATCGTTTTTTGTTCGCTTACTAGCAATATCATCTTTATTTTTCTTAATCGGAAAGACAAGTGAGCCCGTCGAAGGCTCCAGTGATTGATCATAGATTGGAAATAATTCTTCGTCATCCACAAATAGGCCATCAAACTGATACGCTTTTAAGCGCTCTTCTTCCGTCCCCTTACTTGGATCGAGTAACGGATTATGCACGTGGAAATAATAGGCTCCCGCTGGTTTTACTTGCTTAGTCGGTTCACTGGTTTGTATAGCATTCGTCAAAGCAACGTCTAAATAGGTAATCAACTGCATCGCCAAGCCAAAATATGCTTCTGTTAAATCAAATTTTCGACTACTTGATTTATAATCCACAACCGATAACCAGAGATTGTCTTCCATTTCGGCTGTATCGATGCGATCAATTTTCCCCCGTACATATAAATGGCTGTCGGCTCCTAATGGTAACGTTAACCCTTGAATGCCTTTATTTTGTCCAACTTGACCAAATAAGACTTCCGTTTTTCGTGGTTGAAGCAATGATTTACCACTTTGTTGATGTATTGCCCAAGTAACACGTTGAATCGTCTTGGCTAGTTGATGACGGATAAAATGCATTCTTGGAGAAGCATCTAATAAGTGATACTGTTTGAGTCCGAAAATCTCTTGTAAAACTTGATCGACAAAAGCGCGTTTTTCTGCTTCAGATAATTGCGTTAAATCTTGGTTTTGTTGAATAACTAGTGATAAGAATCGATCAAGCGCTTCATGGAAAAGCTCACCTGTCACTAGCGGGTTCAATCCATAGATGTCGCGCTCTTTCAAACGTAAACCAAAATTGACAAAATACTTGTACTCACACTGGTAAAAAGTCTCCATGCGGGAAACAGAAGTATAAATATCTTTCCCATATAAATCTTTTGCAACTTCTGATGACATATTTTGAGGAATATTTTTCTTTGCTTGGCTTGCTAAGACTTTTTTAGCCAGTGTATGATAATCTGATTGTAATAAGGCTTCTTGTAAAATGCGCCATGATTTAGAAAGTTCCACGTGCGCATCTTGGCTTTGACGATGAAGATTATTCAATTGCCGAACGAGGCCGCGATAAGAACCAATATGTTGAGTTAATGTACTTTCCAGTTTCAAGCTTTGTCGTTTTTGTTCTTTTAAACCTGCCCATTGGATCAGACGTTTCAAATAAGGAGATGCCTGGATGTTTTGTTGCTCATCGTGATTGGTCGCATATGATAAATAAAGTTTGTGACTAGCTGATAAAAAAACGTTATAGGCGACAAACGGCTCTTTACGAATCGTCTCTTGTGTATGGTCACGAATGTATTGTTCTTCTGTTAAATAGGTATTTAAAAAGAGCCGCTCATCACTCGATAATAACGTCGCATTCTCCACTTTTCTTGGAAAACTACCTTCATCTAGTCCTATCGCAAAAGTGACTTTACTTTGCAATGGTCGAGCTAGATCAAGTGGATTAATCTTAATTTGATCAATTGCGGTTGGAATTTTCCCGAATTGTAAATTGGCTAATCCGCTCATTAACATTTCAGTAAACAATTGGAATTCAAATCGCTCTTCCCCATAAATTTCAACAAATTGGTCGAGAATTTCCATTAAAGCATCCCATGTTTGTTCATGATTACGTGCCGACTCTAACTGCCCACGTTCAATTTCTTGATTTCGCCAATGAATGAGTTGTTGCTCAATTCCCATTTCAATTAAAAATTGGTAAAAACAGATAACTGCGTCCTTAATTGTCTCTTGATTTTTAAACGTTGCAAAAAAAGTTCCGATATCTCGTGCAAAGCTGCGACGAACTTGATTGGTTGTTTCGGTTAACAACCGTGTATCTTCTAACTGGCTGGCTTCAAAATCATAAGCAATTAATTGCCAATCTTCTTTTTTTAGCCACGTCTGCCCTTGAAATTGATGAGCTAATGCAACATTCTCAGTTAAATCGACTTGATTACGAAATCGATTACGATTTTGTTCCCATGATTGTTCAGCGTCATCCCAATCTTTCGGGATATACAATTCACTTCGTAAAAAACGGAAAATATCCTTCAAACGATAGTGATATTTAGGCAGTGCCAACAAGCTGTCAATAAATTCAATTAAGGGATGCTGATCCATTTGCTTCGTTTCATCTAAATAATAAGGCAACCCCATTTCCTTAAAGATTGCCGGTATTAGTGGATAATAAACCTTTGGATTTAAGGTCACCAATTGAATATCACGATAAGCTAAAGGTCGATTGGTCTTATGAGATTGCACCATCAGTCGTTTTATTTCTACGGCAATTTGTCGTAACTCTTCAATCGGTGTCTGTGCCTGCCAAATCTCCAAAAAATCGTCGACCGAATGTTCGATTGTTTGATTTTGTACGTGACTATTACGCCAGTACGCTTCTAGCACATGATAAGAAGGTGTAACTTCGGTTAGTTTTTCTCCTTTTTGATCAAAATAGACTGGGATTTGTTGGGCTTGAGCGGCTGATTTCAAACGCTGATACGTTTCTTTCCCATCAAAAAATAAATCTAATACTTCCGTTTGTTCGTGTGGGGTATCAATTAATAAATCAATACACAAATTTGATTTAGACATCAAGCTTTGTAATAGCCCGTGTTCTTGAGCAGAAAAATTTGAAAAACCACTTACGATAAACAAAGTCTTTTTCAAGGAATCTTCCGCTAAGTGATTCAAATAATTCGTCAATAAAGGTAACGGTTGTTCCACTTGAAGTTCACGAGCATGTAGTTCGGACTCATAGGCGTTAAAAATAATTTGTAATTCGCGTAATTTCATTTGAAAATTGCGTTCCCGATTTGTTACTTCAATTGCGGTATCACCTTCCGGAATAACTAACTGTTCAAAGTCAATATTCCCTAATTGAAACTCTTGGTACAAATCGAGTAATTGCATAATAAAGCCCGATTGACCGATTTCACTACGATATAATAAGAGTTCTGGTTCGCACTTAATTAAGACCTTACGCATTAGCAACAATGCACCGGCTTCTGTTATTGGCTGCTTACCTAATTGTCCTGTTCGTTGTAAAAAATACCATGCGAGTCGATGAAAACTATAAACTTGACTACGAATTGTACTAAAATGGGTTTTACCGATTGCTTGTTTTAAACTACTTAAAATTTCCAATTCCCGCTCAAATTTATTATAGTTCGGCACTAAAAAAAAGACTTCATGTTCCGGTTCTTTCAGCCACTCGAGTGCGGTCTGAATCATCGCTGCTTGATGATTGATATTCCCGGCTCCTGTAATAAATTTCAAAGTCACTTGGCTTCCTCCTATCTTTTTAGAGTCTGATTAGCGGATTTTTCGCGGTGGCCAAAGTGTAAACTTAGCCTCACCAATGATCATATCTTCATGAACAGCGCCAGTTAATCGACTGTCCAAAGAAATTTTGCGATTATCTCCCAAAATAAAATACGAATTTTCAGGGATTTTTATTTTTTCTATATTTTCCGTTAAAAGCGAATCTTTTGCCAATGCTTCTTTTATTTCAGCTAAAAAAGGTTCACTCACCGGTTTATTATTTATAAATAATTGGTCTTCCTTGTATGATAATTCATCACCTGGCAAGCCAATAATACGTTTGATGACACGTTTTGATGGCTTTTTACTGTCTTTAATAACCACAATATCAAAGCGTTCAATTTCTGATTGACGTAAAACAAGCGCAATTTGGTTATCTGCTAAACTTGGTACCATAGAGTCCCCGTTAACCTGGACTAAGACTGCGACCAATAGAAATACAGTCACAATTAAAAGACTGACTAGTAACGGCTTGCTTCTAGAGAAGAGTGATGCCATCATGCCTTCCTCCTTTCATTCGAGCATCTTTAGTTTAACATATTTTCACTTCAAGCATGCAGTTAATTCAGAAAACACAATCGCTACGTTGGACTGGATTTTGCCTTAAATTTAAATATAAAAAATAAAGAGTACTAAAAGATGAATAAATTCACCTTTCAGCACTCCTCGTGCAGATAAGATTAATAATTTTATTCAGATAAATGACTCCCCAAAACTGACCCACGAATAATTAGCATGATACCAAACGCTATTGCAGAAAAACCAACTAGTTTTGGTAGGGCGAAAGTTGCAATACAAGGATTGAAGAATAACATAATCGAAAAAACGAAGGAAACGAAGTCAAAAAGTAAGATTAACCACTTACGTAATCCCT
>DXBN01000087.1 GCA_019116505.1 Candidatus Enterococcus avicola
GTGTGTTATACTTTACATGGAAGTGGAGCCGGTTTTTTGAGGGCGAAGGGGTGACGATTTTGAGCTATGCTGTGATACGAATGCAGAAAATGAAGTCGCATGATTTGAAGGGAATTCAGTTTCACAATCAGCGAGAACGGGAGAGCAAAACAAACCCGGATATTGATAAAGAAAAATCAAATGAAAATTATGATATGGTGCATGATCAAAATATTGATTACAACGAAAATGTAAAAAAAATTATTGAATCGCAAAAGACTGGCACAAGAAAAACAAGAAAAGATGCGGTGCTGGTAAATGAATTATTGGTGACCTCTGACAGAGATTTTTTTGACAAGTTAGATCCAGACGCAACGAAAAAGTTTTTTAGAGATAGCCTTCATATTTTCCAACAAAAATACGGAAAACAAAACATTGCTTATGCAACGGTTCATATGGACGAAAAAACACCACATATGCACGTTGGTGTTGTTCCAATGCGTGATGGCCGGTTGCAAGGCAAAAATGTTTTTAATCGGCAAGAATTGCTGTGGTTGCAAGATTCTTATCCAAAAACAATGCTACAGATGGGTTTTGAATTAGAACGTGGTGAAAAGGGTTCTGAACGCGAACATTTATCTACGGCTGATTTCAAATTGAAAACTGAGAGAGAAAAAATAGAGCAAGAAATTGATTTACTAGAAAATAAGATTTCGGATAAGAAAAATGAATTGTTGGTCCTCAATGAAAAAGTTTCCGATGAGGTGAAAATCCCTGCAAAAAGAGAATTTAAGAACGTTGAAGTTGAGAGCAAAGAAAAAAATATATGGGGTAAACCGAAAAAAGAAATCAAAAAAGAGCCAACTGGAAATGTCATCATGGCAGAAAAAGATTTTAAAAAAGTTTTGACTGCTGCAAAAGATAACGAGCGGATGAAAAACGGCATGAAAAGGCTATTGAGTACAGATCTTTCCAAAGAAAATGAACGCCTGGAAGTGCAAAACACTCTGATTTATGGCGAGTGGGAGAAAGCCAGTGGGGAAAATCAGCGACTGAAAAAGGAAAATCAAGAACTTCGCTCGGAGAATCGCGATTTACGGCATGAAATAGGTTTGCTATATCAAAGCACCAAAGAATTTTTAAAAGAGCGTGCAGATGACCTGAGAGCCTTCAGAAACGATTTTAAGAGTCTGGTGGGCAAAGTTAAGGAGAAAATCACTGGGAGCGAATTTGAGCGGTTGCATAAGCGTGAACAGACTCGTGAGCGTAACAAGGGTTTGGAAAGATAAAAAAGAGCCCTCGGGGGCTCTTTTGTTTTGGTTTTTGTTTGGTTTTGCTCTGGTTTTGAGCGAAGCGAGAAACGGTTCTTTCTTATCTTGATACTACTAGAAACAACGTCATTATTTTTTCGCTGTTTTTTATGTCTCGAAACGCATTAGCACCAATGGTTTGAACGGTGTTTTGTCCTTGGAAATCGGTTGAAAATTTTTTGCATAAAAAAAACCCCTGTGATAGAGTTTAAATTGTCTAGATAAAAACTAACTATAACGGGGGCTTTTTCTATGATTTTTAATCGGAATCAAGATTCTATTGACAATAATAGCATTGTCAGTGAAGACAAATCAAGTGTTTTTATCGATAAAACTAAAACAGGGAAAATTAGACCGTGGCAAGAAAGAAAAATTGATAGTGTTAGTTATTCTGAACTTTTGCTTATACTAGAATTTAAAAAGGCTGAACGGGTTAAGGATTGCGGTGTTATTTTGCAATTTAAGGCGAATGATACGGGTCACTTAAAATTATATAAAGCGTGGTTTTGTAAATCGCCACTTTGTTCGTTATGCAATTGGAGGAGAGCCATGAAACATTCTGCTCAAAGTAAAACAATCATAACCGAAGTCATGAAGCGTAAACCTAGCTGTCGATGGTTGTTCTTTACGTTTACTGTAAAAAATGTGTATGACGGTGAAGAGTTAAATAAAAGTCTTTCGGATATGGCGAGGGGCTTCAGAAAAATGGTTCAATATAAAAGAATCGATGACAATTTAATTGGATTTATGAGAACTACCGAAGTAACTGTAAATAAAAAGGACAATTCTTATAATCAGCATATCCATGCCATGATGTGCTTTGAAAGCAGTTATTTCAGAAGCAAAAAAAATTATATTACTCATAAAGATTGGCAAGCATTTTGGAAGAAAGCTATGAAACTAGATTATGATCCAAACGTATTTGTTACTGCAATTAAATCTACAGTTTCTTCTGAAAAGGACAAGCAAGCGATTGAAGAAGCAGTCAATGAAACTGCGAAATACTCCGTTAAGTCTGATGATTATTTAACAGATGATGAAGAGCGGAATTTGCAAATTGTTAAGGATTTAGAAGAGGGTCTGCATCGAAAAAGATTGATTTCCTACGGTGGTTTATTAAAGGAAATTCATAAAGAATTAAATTTGGACAGTGCCGAAGATGGCGATTTAGTAAAAATTAATGATGAAAATAATGATGAAAAAGAAGACGAAGGTTTTACAGTGACAGCAATGTGGAACTGGAATAGGCAAAACTATTATATAAAAAAAGATTGATAGAGGGGTTTATGATTGTTGGACTTGATTAGTTTGAGTATTAATTTGATAGATACTTTTATTGGCCGATGATTTAAGTGAAGATTAAAATTGAGGAGGGTGAAAATGTGAGAATTCAATCTAATCCAACTCCAAATACTTTCGGGTATTTTGGAACAGAAAAAAATACAGAGAAAAATGAGGGTATTTTATCTTTATTTTTGAATGAAGACGAGAATAAAACGAATGGTAAACCTAGATTTGAAGTTAGAAACGAAGGTGGTTATATACGTAAGTATGTTGTAAAAGCAAATGGAGATAAAATACTTATTATGGAGACAAAACAAAAGGAAAATCCTGATGGTACAGTGGAAAATGAATCGGGAGATTTAAAAGACATGGCTAATGATATGTTGATGAAACAACTTGAAATTTCGTCCGATTTTCAACAACAAGATAAACAAAATATTTCGGTTTGGGAAAAAGAAAGTGGTATGTCTAAGTATAAAACGGGAATTTGAATTTAGGTAAAAATTAAATTAAAAAGGTAACAGCGGCTAAAGCTAATCGCTGTTACCTTTTTAATTTAATTTTTATATTTTACCCTTGTCCAACAATGATGGTAATTGTGTGATCTAGTACTCCGTTTCTATAAACAAAAACCTTTGCTGTGGTAGAAAAGTATGTTGAGACCTTTCCGGTGGAAGATACTAGAATATCACTATTACTTGTCACATAAGTCATTCCAGGTTGATGGAAAGTTAGTTGATAGTTACTGGAGAACGTTGGTAAAGAAATAGTTTTATCGTTAATGTTATAAATTTCTGCCTGTTGCTGCTGTTCATTTGAATTAGCTGACACTGTAGTGTCAATGGTTCCCATCCCGATAGTCGAAAAACCTACAAATGCAACTGAAGTTAAAAGAATTGAACGTAGTTTCATTGTAAAACCTCCCGTTTTTTAGTGTGAGTACTCATTCACATTAACACAAAAATATAGTAATCATGGGATAAATTGACGAACTTTGTAAAAAAGAGAAGGATGAAATTTAGGGAAGTGTCAACGGTAAATGTCTGACTGAAGCAAAGCGGAAGGAATTTAAGGAGTTGATACGAGAGATTGTTTTCACCCTCTTTTGTTCTTCCAACCCCCGTTGGAAGAC
>DXBN01000002.1 GCA_019116505.1 Candidatus Enterococcus avicola
CAATAAGAAGAGGAATAAAATAACAAAAGTCTAAATAGAACGGATGTGACGATGTGACTAAAAGAGACATGAAAATACGTGACGTAGAGATAGAAATACAGAAAAAGTTAGTAGAAGTTGCGAAGAGAAAAGGGTACAGTAGTCGGGACGAAATGTTGCGAGAAATTTTAGAAAAAATAGCTTAGCACTAAGTGCTAACTCTTTTTTAAAACATTCAAACGAATTTATTTTTTTGTTTGAATAGAGCAAATATTCCTTGGATCAACAAGATAATAATTAATGTTAATAATCGATATTTAGTATTAAAAGAAAATATCAAAACTATTGTAGATATTAACGACAATATAAACCATATGAGAAAATAAATGTTTTTTTTCTTCAACTGAAAATCCTTCTTTCAAAAAAATAAATTTAATTTATTATACGTATTTGGTGCAAATAACCGCTTGTCAAAGGGGCGCAAGCTCCCCCTTGAATCCCCCTCAAAACCCACGTTCCACAATACAAAAAAGGCTAGCATTTGCTAGCCACTTTTTGTAAAGTTTCGCTTATTTCACCGAAGGTGAAATTGTTGCTTTGCAACGATCAGGTAGAGCTACATTTTTTTTCGTTGTTCAAATATTCTTACGCCATTTACTATTAAAATCGTAGGTATTCCAAAGTAAAGAAAAAATTGATTAGCAGGTAATACAAAATATAAAATAATACCAGCAATAATTACCAAACTTATAGTAAGTTTGGTTAATTTCATGAAGTATGCCACCTTATCTTATATAGATATCAAATAGATTAATATGCCGATTGTATTATAAAATCCATGAGCAACTATGGAATACCATATATTTTTTGTTTGTATATAAACAAAACTTAAAATAATACCAATAAAGAAAATATTTAGGCCTCCCCCATGAACAATAGAAAACAGAAAAGAAGAAATTAGTATTGAAATATATTGTTGTTTTTTGTTTGCTTGAGGATCAATCATACAAAATCGAAAAATTCCTTCTTCTAAAAAAGCTCCATAAGTAGCAGCATTTAAAAAGAATAAAAGGAGAGAACCATTTACTTCATTAGGATTTATACCTTCTGAAAAAGATGTATTTAGAATATTGATTAGGAATAAAACAGAGAATGAAAAAAAACTATATTTAAAGAGTTTTTTTAGATTTACTTCTTTGAATTCACGAATGAAGGTAGAATGAAATAGTATAATTATTAGCACTAAAAAAAATATATCACTATGTTCAAATAAAAAATATATATTTGACGGTACTCCTAATGATGGGATAGCAAAGGTCAAAACCAAGTAAGCAATACTAATTATCCATTTTATTGTCATTAGGCAGGAATATAATCAATATATTGTGTATTTGCTGTAGAAGTTTGAGTACGAATATATTTATTATCTACCTTACGATAAACTCTGTAGGTTACAGTTATTCTTGCATTTTGACGATATTTTTTAAATTTTCCACTTGCAGAAGTGTTTCTGGCTATTTCGATTTTCATCCCAAATACATTTGCACTGACAGATAACTTTGTACCTCGACTATGAGTTTCTATACCTAAATAAGTACGGCTTCCTTTAGCAATTGACCAGCTTTGAGGTTTAGACCAAGTCCTTGTTTGAATAACTGGTTCGTCTAACACATAGTAGTACTCATCATCAGAATAAGTGGCTATATCAGAAATGTTGTTCTCATTAGCGAATACCGCTCCGCTAGGAGTAATAGCAGAACCAAAAGTTAAAATAGAAGTAGATAATAAAAAGGTTTTAAATAACTGTTTTTTCATCAAAATCACCTCGAATATAAAATACTTAAGAAAACGATTCCTTTTATATTGTTAGAAATGAGAAAATTAAATATTGTCAAGAGAGTTTATTTTATAAAAAATGTTATTTTAAAGGTTAGTAGACATAATGTACACTATGCCAAGTAGTGCCTCTACCAATGGATAGAGACGCTCACTTTGTGATTTTTAATTGGTCTAGCTAAAATCGACTTTCTAAAGCTTGATTTTTCGCGGTTATCTATATCTAATTCTTTGTGCATTTTTATCTGTCATTTTTTAAAGACTTGTTATTTTTTGTAAAATATGGTAAATTTTTGGTAGCGCTTCATAAGCGCGCTGCTTTTTCAAGAATAAACTCTCATTA
This sequence comes from Candidatus Enterococcus avicola, assembly GCA_019116505.1. Classification (GTDB taxonomy): domain Bacteria; phylum Bacillota; class Bacilli; order Lactobacillales; family Enterococcaceae; genus Enterococcus_I; species Enterococcus_I eurekensis. Next base: position 2,159 of record DXBN01000002.1, read on the forward strand.
CTCATTATTTTTTTAACTAGCTGCTCGGAAGAGCAGTCTTTTTTATTATTTATCCGTCTTTATCCGTCTCTTTTACAAACAATTCTTCGTTAGGACTGTTGTAATAATTTGGATTCAAATTCAATTCACCATGTTTATTCCCTTTATTGATCACTGACAATAACATCGGACTGAATCCTAGAATTCCTAGTAAAATAGAACCGAATAGAAGATTTTTTCTTGTCATGAATGTTCCCTCCAGTTATTTCCAAAGCTGCCACCATTTTTGCTTCTTCTTTTTTGTGTGTTTTTCTATCGATTCTGTTTCTTCAGAAAGAATAGTAGTTGATTCATCTTCTGGAGTTTCTTCCGTATAAGCTAATTGTAACTGTTCTTGCAGTTTTTCGATCTGTTGATTTGCCTGTAGGGTGAGCTGTTGTTGCTGGTTGAGTAATTTTTGCATTTGTTTTATTTGAGTATCTTTTTCTTGGAGCTGTTCATGTAAAAAATCAATAATCGAATTTTCATCGTTACTAGTAACGGTTTCTACTTGGTTACCAGTGGTGTTACTACCTAAAAAATGTTGTTTCAGAAGCCAATATCCTTTGTAGCTGACAACTAAGGTTTTCACTCCGTTCCTAGTAACAGTTTGCACATAGTTTTCTCTAAAATCAGCTGATAGCCTTTTCCTAATTGCTTGTTTTGAAACATGAAATTCTTCCGCGAGTTCTTTGATCGTTTTATCTGTCATAAATACTCCTTATGCTTCAATCGAATAAATTGATGGAAAAGCTTCATTTAAACAATTTTATAGACTGATTATAAAATCTTATTTTCTTTTCTTTTCTGGCATTTTAATTTAATAGATATATTTTTAAAGGTTTCATTTTTTAAGATATTTAAAAGATTGGATTCATTAACAGAATCTTTTAAACATACTATATACGTAATTTTAAGTATTTCTTCTGGCAATAATTCTATTTCATATAATTCTTTTTTTTCAACGTATTTGGAAATTATATTGTCTACATCTTCAAATGCATTAGAAGTATTTGAAATAGCTAATTCTAATTTTTTTTCTATATACTTAGTACCTTTTATGAATGGTAAAGAATAAAATAACAATTGAGAAAAAGCAATAAATAAAGAGCTGATTATGGCATATCCTATAAAACCTATTCCAATAGATAATCCTACAGAAGTTGCCCAAAAAATATCAATCATATCTCTTGAATGTCCCTGAGCCGAACGAAACCTCACCAAGTTAAATGCTCCAATTACTGCAAGTCCTGTACCTAAATTGTCATTTACTAATAGAATAAGCATTTGAGTTAATACAGGTAATATTATTAAGGAAACGATAGATCTTTTTGTATAAAACTGATTTTTATAGCTATGAATACTTGCAATTAATATTCCTAAACATGTTGCTACGATCATACAAATAATTAAATCGATCACTTCAAGTTTAGGAGATCCCATTTTAAATATATTATCTAACATAAAATCTGTCCTTGGATATGTCTTTGATACACTTGTTTATACTTTGAAAACTCTACTTTTTTGATATTCAATTCTGTTAGAATTTCTTCTAACCATTTTGGAAGACCAGAAGGTGTTTTTATTTCCATTAAGTAATCGATTTCTGGAGCAACTAATTTATCGTTGGAAAAACATTCTAAAATATCTAAATCAGTAGTACGGTATTTTATATTTTTATCAAAAGTTAATCTTACATTGTTTTCCTTATCAATATAAGCTTCCCTCAAGTAATGAATATATACTTTAGGCTGTAACTCTAGTCTTCTAAATAACCATTGAATTTCATTATAAATGTATTCTTCTTCTTCTTGATTAAAAGTTCGATTATATGTTTGTATGTTACTTAAATAGTCTTGTACTTCTTCTTCTTTAATCTCAATTCTGCGTTTGTCAGTAATTCCTTGAAATTTACGCTTTATTTCTAAAAATACAGATGTATTTGTGTCACCATATTTTCTGATACGAAATTTTTCTTTATAAGAGTTTTTTCTTACATTGTCTTTAGTAAACTGAAAGTCTTCAGTATCAAAATACAAAGATGATACTTTGTATAAATAGTTAGTATCTTTTTCTAGATATATGGGGAAATTTTTTTTTAAATATTCATATTCAGACTTAGACAATGCAAATTTTTTTTCAATTCTTTTAAATTTTTTACTCATATGAGAACTCCTTTCTTTTACATAAAAAAGAATAAATTTAAAAATATTATAAGTCAATATATGTTTTTATCGCTATTAAGCTGTATTGCACAAAATGAACGAGAGAAATATAAAAGAACGACAACGTCAAGGAGTTATTTTGGCAAAAAAAGTGGGTCGTTATAAAGGACGACCAACAGAATATGCTTCAGATTCTAAAGATCCTCCCAAACGTCTTGTTTATCAAACAGTAGTCAAGCGATTAAAACAAGGAGATACAGTAGCAGAAATCGCAACATAAAATGGACTTTCTCTGCCAACCGTATACAAAATAAAAAAAAGCGAATAACTTTATATGAAATCTACAGTTATTCGCTTTTCTACCATGTATCTTCGTTTCGATGTTCCATATATCTCAAGTTCACTCCTTCTAATTTACTGTAAGTATTAACGACTTATTTTTTTCTTGTTTTTGTTTCTTGTTCGGAAGTAAGAGAATTTCTTTGTTAGTGATTCAAGAATGAAAAAGAGAAAAAATACTCAAGTAAATTATTTGACAATTCTATAGGAACAAAAAACAGCAAAAAATTTTTTCATTTTTTGTTCAACGCAAAAAGTCAAAGAACTAAAACGAGTGAAAAAATTTAGCAAATCTAATTAAAGTAATTCGGTTAAAATGTCTCATTTTTCACCAGTGCGCACTTATACGCACCAAACGCTGTTTTAGTTCGTTGTGCGACACCAACGAACTTCATTGGTGTCGTCAAGCGTGTGAAAAATTCGTTTCGCTCATGTTGTATTTCCGTTCAAGTGAAAGTTAGTAGAACTTCTAATCAAGACCCCACCCTCTAACGATCACTAGAGAGTGGTTCGCTTAACTTTTCCAAATTTGCCACCACTTTCTTTTGCTAGTTGGTGGTGTATCGTTTAGAGGTTCTTTGTCTTCAGAAAAAACAGTTAATTCGTTTTCTGGAGATTCTTCAGTATAAGTTAATTGTAATTGTTCCTGTAACTTCTCGATTTGTTGGTTAGCTTGCAGGGTGAGTTGTTGTTGCTGGTTGAGTAATTTTTGCATTTGTTTTAATTGCTCGTCTTTTACTTGTAGTTGCATATCTTTTTGATTTAACTGTTGTTCTAGGAGAGAAAGGACTTTTAATTCGGGAACTTGGTTGGCGTTTTTGTGGTTTTCGGTTTTCGTTTTTTCGCTAACTAGTTGTTGATTCGAGTTTTCGTTTTCGTTAAAAAACATTGATTTTATAGCTTTTTGTCCAGATTCGTTAATCATAAACTTGTTTCCGGTTTTCGAAAACCAAAGTTTTCGATTTTCATCAGAAACTTTTTTATTAATGGCTGTTTTACTAACTCCTAATTCTTCAGCAAGGTCTTTGATCGTTTTATCTGCCATAAATACTCCTTATACTTTAATCGAATAAGTTTTGTAAATTTCCTAATAAATCTTGTTTAAGTTCGTTTGAGATTGCTTGTTTTTCCGCTTCTTCTTTTTCAGTTTGTTGTTGTTTTTTTAAATCAGCTTCATGAGTACCTAACGGAAGATTTAGTATTCGATCTTTAGCGCGCCATTTTTCTTCTTGTGTTAATTCTCCATTGTGTTCAATATTAAATAATTTTATACGTAAATCTTCTTGCTTTCCTTTTGAAAAATCGTCAGCATGGTTAGTTTCAGCTTTCCAAGTAAAACGATAACCGATAACCGGTTTACCTCGACCTTTTCCATATTTTTTACGAATTGTTAATCCTTTAAACAGTGGAGTTAGTTCTTCTTTTATTGGTTTGAGTACAAACTGATTTATATTTGTTTGTCTATAGCTTTTAGGAATATCTAATAGCTCTAAAAAATCTTCCTTGGAAAATTCAGCCCATCCTTGAGTTCGATATTGTTTTAGTAATCTAAACATTGTTTTAGCATAGCTGCTATTTAAATCTCGAAATTCTGTTAAAGAGAAACGCACCCAGCTTTCTAAATTGTTAAGTAAAGGCAAAGCTTTTTCGTGAACTTTTATATCTACATAAGGGTCATCGACTTCTCCATGAATTTCAAAATCAGTAAACATTGTAAACCGTTCTATGGTTAATCCACCATTGCTTTTTTTTCCAAAACGTAAATCCATCAAATGATCGTATGTTCTTGTTAAATCTTTTATAAAGACTTCTCCAGCAGTTTGCTTATACGCACTTAAATCTTTAAGTTGGCTGAAATAAAAGCGTATTTTTTGATTACCTTTATCGCGCATTCTAGAGACAATAGAAAAAAACAAGTTCATTTCTATTGGAGTAAATTTTCTTAAAGGAATGGTATTTAATTCTGGTTCATATTTTACGATTTCATTTGCCATTTATTTGTTACTCCAGTCTAACTGATTTTATTGACATAATTTTAAGACATATTATGTCTTAAAACAATACCTAAAACAGATAATTTCATGCCCATAAACAGATAATTTCATGCCCATAAAACTATGTATCCATTGGGAGAGTAAGGACACAGCCGACGATAAAGAGGTTTAAAAAGAGGTTTAAAAAAGAGATATAAAAGAGGGGGGGGGGGGATTTTTCCCGCCTAAAACTCTCTTCTTTTTTCACCCAACAGGTTCGCGAATTTTCTTAAACTGGAAACCTGCTCCCTACGGTCGCTTAAAGGTGTGCTCGCTACGCTCCCACATTGTAACTGCGTAGTCGCCTTCGCTCCTTTGCTAAAACCGTTGTTCAAAGAGAACCTTGTGGGGCTCTGAGAGCTCATCTAAACCGTTTTGAGACAGTTCTAGGGGAAAACCTTATCAGTTCCTAAAGCGCCTTACAGGCGGTCAGGGCAAGCCCTAACAACCCTAAAACAAGCAATACTTAAAAACACCGCACAAATTTACTTTTGTAGGGTATAATAACTTGTCGCCTATCCGACAGTCTTGCGACTGGAAGGAGGTGTATCTTGTGATTACCAACTTTATTTGCGCCCTT
>DXBN01000088.1 GCA_019116505.1 Candidatus Enterococcus avicola
TTTTTAGGGAAAAAATAAAGAATGCTTTTTACTTTATTAGAAATAATCTTCTAAAATAGGTGTTTTCTTCGGTTCAATCAATTCAATTATTGATATTACTTCCTCATCAGCTTCCATAAATTCATGAAAAAGTAATTCTTCGATGGATCGATAACCCAAGAATAGCTGAGCAAATCTCTGAACACTGATTGTTAATTTAGGTAAAATTGTTTGTTGCACTTTTTTTATTGAGACACTTCGCTCATCTGAGACAACAATTTCATATGTTCCTTCATTCCACGAAGCATATCGATCTTCTTCTATCGTAATCGCAAATGATTTTGATAATGTATCAAATGGATAGACATTTAAAAATGCTTCTACATCAACAATTCGCACCATCATCTCCGGTCGGATCGAAACATGAGCCAAAGGTGTTGCCGTTTCAAAAAACGGTGTTACTTTTTTGAAGGACTGCTCATATTTAAATTCTTTAACCGAATCAATATGTGAGGCAATATAGCGGTTTAAAGCTTGTTGGGCATTCTTTGATAAAAATTGCCATTCCACACAAGTAAAAACACCATTGTTAATTTGATAGACCAAATAACCTTGTGCTTCGTTTTGCTCATCGTAATAAATCGCGTAATAATTCGAACGATTTAATTCAAAGCGATAATATGCCCACCAATCTTCTCGAACAAGATAACCTTCTTCTTTAACCATCGATTTAGCATAAATCACTTGTAAAACATCCTTGGCTTCCTCCCAATTTACTCGGCGAACATTCCCAGTTGCTTTTGCTACTGTTTTTAGCCACTTTTCACTTGGAATGTTAAAGGACATTCTTTCAAAAAGTAATTCATAGCCATATCGGCGATAAAAAGGATAGGAAAATGGTGCCAAATAAGAAAACAATATTCCTTGCTCACGGCAGTCATTTAAAAGTTCTTGCATGATTTGATCAATTCGACCGCCACCACGAAAAGATGGATCCGAAGAAACAAAACCAACACCGCCCATTTGATGTTTTTGACCAAAGAAATTCACATGAAACAGGGTCATCATGACTTGACTGGCCAGGTTGTCCCCCTCAAAAGAACCATAGTTAATCGAATGCTTAGCTAAATATTCAAACCGTTCTTGATACGCACCACTTGTTTCAAATTGAAAGGCGTATTGAGCCAAATCAAACATTTTTTGATAATCTTCTTGTTGCATTTTTTTTACTTCAGACAAAAAATCACTCCTTACTAAATCAACAGCTACTTGTCTCGATTATACCGAAAATAAATCAAAAGAAAAAGAGCAATGACACGTTTCGTCACGGCTCTTTTAAAAAATAATTAAGCGTTTTGTTCACGTTTTAATTCTTGCATTACACTAATTTTAACGAATGGAATATAAACTAAGACTGAAATCACTAAGTTTACTGCTGCTAAAATAGCTCCTGAAATACTTTGAGTTGCTAAGAATCCACCTAATATTGGAGGTGTTACCCAAGGTGGCATAAATGTTGCTGCTGGTACAATACCTAATTTCGTTGCCCAGAAAGCTGTTGAAACTAAAATTATTGGCGCTAAGATAAACGGAATAAACATGATTGGATTCAAGACAATTGGTAAACCAAATAACATTGGTTCATTAATATTGAACAGTCCTGGTGCCGCACTCAAGTTATTAACAACATTGAACGCTTTATTTTTACGTCCTACTAAGTAAATCGCAATAATCAAACCAAACGTTGCTCCTGTTCCACCTAAGTTAACAAAGCTATCGATAAAAGGTTTGTTAACGATGTAAGGTGCGACATCACCTGCTGCAAGAGCTGTTACGTTTGCTTCAATCGCAGGTGCGTTAATTGTTTGCATGAATGGGTCGATCATGTTCGCACCATGTAGACCAAAGAACCATAAGAATGGTGTAATGAATGCGATTAATAATGCTGATGGATACGTACTTGCAAGCCCCATAAATGGTTCTTGAACCGCTGTATAGAAAGCTCCTACGATATCTGGAATACCAAATGCAGCAAAAATTGCGGCAACTAAACCGAATAAACTAATGATAATCATTGCTGGTAACAAAGCTGCGAATGAACGTGCCACTGCCGGTGGAACACCGTCTGGCATTTTAATAACTAATTTATCATTTCCAATTAAACGAATAAATAATTCTCCTGAAACAATAGCGACAATAATAGCGATAAATAGACCTGTACTTGACATCCCTAAAGCGCCACCTAGAGCAAAGAAAGAACCTAAAGAAATCGCTCCACCTGCTAAACCATCTTTACCTGCTCCTTGAGCTAAGTTATAAGCAACTAGAAAAGCAATAAATACAGATAAAATTGCAAATGTTCCATTCCAAACTGAACCGCCGAAGCCTTTCCAAGCTTCTCCACCAAAAATTGAAGCCATAAAGTTTTGGAAAGCGTCGATTGGTAAGTTATTAAACATTACCGCTAAAGCCCCCAAAATCATCATTGGCATTGTAACCATAAATGCATCACGAATGGCTACAAGGTGTCTCTGAGCACCAATTTTTGATGCTACAGGAACAAATTTTTCTTCCATAAACTGTACAAATCCGTCCATTTTAAATCCACCTATATATAATAATTTCATTAAACCCGTTAGTCATTTCCCGCCCCTTTCAATAATAAAAAGAGGCTTCCCTAAAACATGTGGTTTTATTCAGATTTAAATCAAAGTTCAAATCACAACGACTGTCTATCTAAACTAAGAATTACTTTTCTTCAATTCGACGATAAACATCAACCAATTCTTTTGCTAAGTCAGTAAAAGCAATAGATGTCATTAAATGGTCTTGTGCATGAACTGTTAATAATGTGACAGTCATATGATCACCTTGTGCTTCTTGTGTTAATAATCCTGTTTGAGCACGGTGCGCTTCTACTAAAGAAGCTTTAGCATCTTCAATTTTTTGATCAGCTAATTCGATATTTCCTTCTTTCGCTGCAGCAATGGCTTCCATTGCATCACTTTTGGCGTTACCGCCGAACATAATTAAGCCCATAATCGATTCTAAGTTTTTTTCTTCCATTTTGATTATATTCCCCCTGAAATTCTATTTCATTAAGCCCTCTGCTTGTTCTAACACTTTTGGTCCATTCATCATGCCATAGTCTTTCATATCGATGACAGCCAATGGAATCCCTTTTGGTTCTAATTTTTTCTCAAATTGTGCTTTCATGAAGCGAACTTGAGGGCCTAATAATAGGACATCAACATTTTTCGTTTCGATTTGTTGATCGGCCTCAGATGCTGAAACGGCAAAAATGTCAGCTTCCATTCCCTTTGCTTCTGCTGCTTTTTGCATTTTAGTAACTAATAAGCTTGTACTCATCCCAGCGGAACAAACTAGCATAATTGTTTTCTTTGACATAATATCCACCTCATCAATTTATTTTGTCCTTACACTTATACTATAAGCAACAAGTGTGCCAAAACAAAAAAACCACATCAAACCTTTATATATCAATGGTCTGACGTGGTTTTCACACTATTACACTAACAATTTACACCATACACACTAGATTCCAGTGTGTAATTCGGGTTGTTTTAAATCTAGTTTATTTTCTAAAAACATTTGTGTTAAATAAGCAATTTCATCCTCGCTAATGCGGATTTGATATTTTTTCTCAATTCCCATCAAACCTGTTCGAACAAGATCACTTTCTAAACGATATTGTCTCTGGAACTCGGCTAAATTTTTAAACCCTCTTCGTACTTCTCCTCGTAAAATGCTTTCTACAAGGAACACAAGATGGATGACTAGGCCTGATTCCGCTGCTGGATCAACAATCAGTTGAAGATGATTTTGCATTTGATGAACCAAACGTTGCAGTTCTTCAATTAAATCTTCTAGTGATTGAATGTGTGTAATAGCGCCTTGCAACGATTCAACAATCGTTGAAACTGGCAGGCTATCACTAACTAAGCGTTTCAACATATTTAATTTTTCATCATCGAAGACATCAAAAGCTGAAAAGAATGGAATATTTTGATATTCAATTTCAACCGTTCCAGCAATTGCTTTAATTTCATACTCATGTAAAAGCTCATCAATATGTTTTTTAAATGTTTCCTTCTCAATAAATTGCATTTGAATAACTTCAACTTTTGTCTGGTCAACCACGGGAGCAATTCGTTGATACAAACGTGCTGCCGCTCCCTCTCCAGTAAAGCAAGTCACAACAACCGCCTTTTTCAATTTTGATTCGGCTTGGAAATCTTTAAATTGATCACGAACTGCCGTTTCAAATGAAATTTGAATATTTTGGAAAATATCTTCTAGACTTCGACCAGCATCGGCCATTCGTAACGCTTCAAGCACAATCATTGTGCTCGTCATTGAGATTGTCTTCGTCCGAATCCCTGTCTCCTCATAAATTAAATGTGCAAACGAGTTGAGTGAGCCCATATCTGTTAAGAACAAAATACCATTTTCATATTCTTTAGGATTCATTTGAATATGATTTAACAAACGATTATACATCGTCTTTACTTCAATATCTAAAGTCATGTTCATCGCTGTCCCAGTTGTTGAACCAAGTAGTTCTTGCGCTGTTTCTAACATATTAGTGGCAGTTGCTTTTCCATGCATTAAAACGATGATTCCTACTTTTTCAACGGCATGTAGTTCTTCTTGTTGCGCATCTAACGATAAAAACATGCTAATAAAACCGATTTCATCAAATGGAATTTCAATGTTCAATTCTTCTTCAATGATTGAGGATAAATCCATTGCGACTTGAAATTCTAATTTAAGATTTTTTCGTACACTATTTAAATTTGGATGAACAATCATATGGTCTTCTTCTACGCGCTCAATAGTACTATGCAAATGTAAGGCAAAAGCAAATCGCATCTTTTCATTGTACTTACGCTCAAGCTCTTCTTCTGCAATATCATACAGACGATTCGTTAATCGCCAAATATTACTAGGAATTAAATCTTTATGGACGGGCATTTGTCCAAGTTCCTCAACATAAGTCGCAAAAAAGGCATCTACATCGCGAGATATCAACAATTCCAAATCGATATTAGCCACACCAGTTTCACTCAATGTTGCCACTTTTTCCTCAATATCGTTGTAAACTTTCATATTTCGTTCGGGATCTTGGGACCAAACGACCTCATTTGAACCTGGATCAAAGTTTAAATATTCTCCTTTACCATCCAAAAAATAATCTAGGCGATCGCCAAATTCTTTCACTTTGAGCAAACCTTTTTGAACCGTTAAGGAACAGTCCGATTTTCGGACAATTAAATGGGATTGGTCATGAGTACGATAATGTAGGAAAGCTTTAGCACAGACTAATTTCAAATCACGTTTGATTTGACCAATATTTGCTTCAGCGTCATAAAGCATAAAAGCAATAATTGCTTCTTTTTCAACTTGAATATGTTGATTTAACCGATTTGCTTCTTGTTTGATAAACAATGAGATAATCTGATAGCGCTCATCGATAGAACGAGAAGCCAAATTAGGTAATGTGAT
>DXBN01000089.1 GCA_019116505.1 Candidatus Enterococcus avicola
GTAGTCGCGATATTGTTCGAAGTTAATCCAAGCTGATTTCCACCCAATTACACTAAATAAGATAAATAGAGGAACTGCTAGAATTGGTGCCAAATGAAAGACGTTAAAATTGAAGAGATTTCTAGCTAATAGCACGCTCCAATCAAACACTGGTAGTTGAGGAGTAGTACTGGCCTCTGATAATAAATCATTTAACCTTAACGAATAAACCAGTTTGTAAATATACCCAAACAATTCTCTTACTATCGTGACCAGATAGCTCGATAACATCGCAGATAGTGCCATACCAATAGCTCCCATTACTGCTATGCTTTTAACAGATTTAAATCTAAAAAACGGTTTGGATTCTTTTTCAAATCTTTTTCTCTGCCGATTAACAAAAGGCAAAGCATACACTAGTTTGAAAAGTGCATTACCAATGGTTAGTAGCGATAGAGAAGGGATAAATAATAAGATTCGTTTACACCAATAAACGATTATCCTTATTGATTTATACTCATATAATTTTCTTATTAACGGTTTTAAGGATTTAAACAATACGATTCCACTCCTATCGGTTGCTGTTCTCTCAACTGCTTAATAAATTTTTGGAGTCTTGGCAAAGTTAAGCCGTATCGAAGCCAGATCGCAAAAACAAGCCAAATTTCAGCAGCGCAATAACGTTCGGTATAATTAACAACTTCCTGGTATACATCAAAAGAGAAATAGGCTTTTGAATGATCTATCTGTTGCATCCAATCCCTTATTTTTGCTGATTCTGTTAATAGTTCATCTTCTCTTGAATTCATTTTTTGTGTTCCTCCTTTTCTTTTCTAACAGTTCACAACACTAGTTTAGTTTGGAAACAAAAAAAACATCATTTAGGGACAACAAAAAAGTTACATATAATCATACGTAATTGCGTATGATTGTATGTAACTTTTTATTCGATAAATATTTAGAACGGAAATTCTTCGTCTAACTCATTTGGAAAACTATAATCCTCTTCTAAGTTATCATCAATCAGGGGTTCCTTTTCATGTTTCTTTTTACGTGATTCTGAGTCTTCTTTTGTTTCCAGTAACGCAATACCTCCCTGTTTATCTGGTAGAAGGAAACGATACCCTTTTTGTTCGCCATCTTCTGAAACATAAGGTCGATCGATGATTTGACCTTTGACAAGGATTGGTGATCCCACTGATAAAGCTTTTGAAAGAAATTCTGCCTGCTTACCATAGGAGACAACAGTATGGTAAGTTGATAGCATGCTGCCGTCATCTTGCTTGTAAGTTGAACTACAAGCAAACCCAAATGTTAATGTGGCCGTACCTTTTGCCGTTTGTGTTAGCCCTTTACTAGAAATAAATGTGACTCTACCATCTGCAATATAAGTTTGCATCTACTCTACCTCTTTTCCATCAGTTGTAACCACTTTGCCAACACCTGTAAAGTATTGGCTTGGCTCGATTGGTGTTCCCCCGGTAACAATCGGAAAAGTGATTGGTTCTCCTTCAGCTGCGCCTTCTGCTTGTTCCTTCAACTTCTTAGTTTTCTTGTCATAGGCTTTAACATCATTGCTAAGCTTTTCAACTTGTTCCCTGGCTTCTTTTAGCTTTTCATTATTTTCATCAGTTGCGACAGTCAGAGTCAAATTTTTTCTTTGTAGTTCATTTTTTGTTTCAACAAGTTTATTGATCTGAGTCGATTGAGTTACTGTTAATTTATCAATTTTCTTATTTTGATTCAAAAGTGTCCATGTAATTCCAGTTATCAAAAGAAGAAATAAAGCTGCTAGTAGTGGCCATTTGATAACTTTTTTGGTATTGCTGATGGGCTTCGTACTAGGTTCACCAGTTAATGTCGCCGCATCAACCATCAACTGGCTAGTGCTTTTTTTTCAGTTTGGATATTCTCCCAACGAGCTAAGAACTGTTCTTTTTCATCTAGTGATTTTTTCTGTTCTTCATGTAATCGTTGTTGCATTTGTGCTTGTTGATTCCTTAACTCTTCTTTCTCATTTAACAAAAAATCGACTTGCGTTCTAAGTTCTTCCATATACTTAACCACTTTTAAATCTTGTTGACGTCGCATTTCTTCCTCTTTTTGAACAAGATTTACTCGTTTTGTATAATCATGTTCTCGCAAAAATTTCAATTCTTGCGTATCAAGAATAGTTTTACTTTGTTCGAACAACTTGTTTCCAACTTCGAGAGCTAATTTAGAAAAGTGGTTATCTAGTTCAACTTGTTTTTGCTGTTTCAATTGCGTTACACGCTGCATTTGCTCATCAAGCAATTCCTGCAATTTTCCTGTTTGATCATAATAGGCTGCTTGATAATTTGATTGAGCTTGTTTCAAATATTTGGACTTAATCATTATTTCATTTTTTTCAATATTCTGTTCAAAGTCTTTTTGAATTTTACGTAAAGCATCTTCATACCGTTGTTTTTCCAGGGCGACTGCTTCCTCTTTTTCTGCTTCAAAATGTCTTTTAACAGATAGCCATTCAGTTTCTCTCTGACTAGCAGTCTCAGTTAAAATAGTGTCTTTAAGACTATCTCGCTTATCTTGTTTTTCTACTTCAGACTGTACTTTTCTTAATAATTCTTTCTCATAGTCATATAGTTTATGAGTAATCGCTTGATGGATCAATACATTATTTGTAGTTTCTTGGTTGGTAATTTGAGAATTTAGTTCTTCTTTTAGTTGATTCAATTTCCAAGGAACATACTCAGTCTCGTATGGTTCATAATATTGTTTTTCAAAAGTTATCCGCTCAAATTTTGGAAAAGAAACTAAGTATTTTCCTTCCACACTTGCAGGTAGTGGGGCAACTTTCGGATCAACAACATATTCATCTGTAACAGTTTGTCTTTTAGATAATGGTTCTTCGAAGATTGGTACATTGTCATTGTCTTCATTGTAATCTGAGCTATCAAAGTAGGAAGTATCAACGCTATCAATCACTGTTTCAGAATCATTCAACAGGTTATCTAAAGTTGAATTCGAAGTAGGAATCGGGGTTTGATCAGATTGTTTATCTAAAACAAATTCATCACTAAGGCTCTGTGTTTCTTTTTTGATAACAACAGGTGGAACGACAGATTCATCTTGTACTTCTGTTTTTACTTGATTTTCCTTACTAAAAACTGGAATAACCACCTCAAAATTCCCATTTTCTACTTCAAATTGACTAGGAAATACAGGTAAAACCTCTTCAGTTGCCTTAACACTGTTTAAATAACTCGGATAGATAGCATCCATGAAATAAGTTCTTTTTTGATCGTAAGAATACCCACTAAAGGACTTATTACCTAAAATTGACTCAACAAGTGGCTTAAGTAAGTTTTGGTAATTCCCATCAATAATAAATGGTTCCGAAAAAACTTCACCGTCTGTTGTCGGTTCTTCTTCGTCTTCTCTGTGTGCCACAACAACCTTTTTGATTATAATCTGATTGATTTTTCCTGTATTTACAAAAGTTTCTTTAAAGCGTAAGAACATTGCCTCGGCTTGGGCAAAAGTGATATATGGGAGACTTTCACTTAATTGTGCCCAATCTTTTGTCACTTCATCCTGATCGATTTTTTCAATAATCGCCTGGACTTCAGCATTACTAGGTGAAAACTCTTTATCCCATTCAATCTTCAAAAAATTCTCATCATGAATGGGACAAAGCTTTTTCTTCTTAAAAAAGCGTCCGAACTTCATAGAATCCTTCCTTTCTAGCTTAATCTTATAACCTTATTTAAATCCGCCATTTTGGACAAAGGACACAGCAAATGTGATAATCATTGTCCCACCATATACAGCAACAATCGCAATTAAAATATCAACCCATTTCTTCTTAATCGCTTGTTTCAGCTCACGGCCACCAAAAGAATAAGCAAGCCCAGTAACGACAACAACTAATGCAAAAATGGCAGTAGCAATAAGCTGCACTTTTTGAACGCCATTATTCGCCAAGGTGTTGGTCGATTGAAAAGGATCACCGGCTGCAAGAAAGGTTGGTAAATTACTAAAAACTGATTTCAACATATAAAACACTCCATTTCGTTTGTTTTCTTACACGCATATCTTAGCCCGAAAAAATTTTTTTTATTTTTTCGGGACATCAAAATTATTAGCGCAGACTGACATCAAAAACTAATTCCCTTCGATCAACTAGCTCATCAACCATATTAGGGGCTTTCCCCGACACAGAAATTTCAAACAACCAGGTTTTCCCGTCATATTTAGGAAATTGTATCAGTTGTTCAGCGATGGGGGCCAAGACCTTCCGATTAATTAGGCGAGCAAGCGGTCTGGCACCATTATTGGCATCCGTCCCATTATCTGCTAAATAATCTAAAACTTCCTCAGAGTACCGAATACTTGCTTGTTGGCGTTTCATTCGAATATTAAGTAATTCTAGGTTTTTCTCTGCAATCTCTTTAATTACATCTCTACCTAGCATTTTGAAAATAATCTTATATTCAATCCGATTAATAAACTCTGGCCGGAATTCTGATTGCAATTCAATTTCCATACCTGCCATAAATTGTTGAAACTCACGTTCGCTGAGATTTTCTAAATCCCCTTTTAACTCTGCATTTGTTTTAATTTTCTCGGCACCAATATTAGTTGTCATAATTACCAGTGTATTTTTGAAATTTATCAGTCGGCCCATTCCATCAGTCAATCGCCCGTCATCCAAGATTTGTAATAATAAATCATGTACTTCTTGATCAGCTTTTTCTAGTTCATCAAAAAGCACAATGGAGTAAGGATGGTGTTTTACTTCTTCGGTCAAAGTACCTTTTTCTGTTTGTGTTCCAAGCAGCTTAATACTTGATCCTGGTTGTGAATACTCCGACATATCAAAACGAATCATTGCTCGTTCATCATCAAAAAGTACCTCTGCTAAAGCTTTCGCTAGTTCAGTTTTCCCAACACCTGTCGTTCCCAAAAATAAAAATGTGGCTAATGGTTTATTTTCATCTTGAAGTCCAGCTTTCGATATAGTGACAGCATCTGATACAGATTCAACTGCAAAATTTTGCCCTTTTACACGCTTTGTAAGCCGTTCTTCAACATCAGTGAGTCGGGTAACTTCATCCTTTAAAATCGTTGTCACAGGGATACCCATGCGTCGCTTAATCACTGTCGCAATATCTTTTTCAGTTACGTGTGATTCTGTGCCACTTGCGGAAACAATCGTAGCTGCTTCATCCAACAGATCAAATGCTTTATCTGGTAAAAAGCGATCCGTAATATATCGAATGGATAATTTAACAGCTTGCTCAATAGCGTCTTTATCAATTATTACATGATGAAATTTTTCAAAGCTAGGCTTTGCACCATTGAGAATGGCAATTGCTTCTGTTTGATCTGGTTCATTAACTTGAATTTTTTGGAATCGTCTTTCTAAAGCTCGATCACGCTCAATCGTTAAATGGTACTCATCTAAAGTAGTGGCTCCAATAATTTGTATTTCACCACGAGCTAATGCAGGTTTAAGTACATTTCCTGCATCTAGAACATCACCATTTCCACCTGCCCCCATAATCGTGTGAATTTCATCAATAAAAAGAAGGTTTTGTCCTTTCGTCTGCATCATTTCCTCGATTATTTTCTTGAACTTAAAGATAAAGCCGCCATCTTGATCATTCATTAGACTCGATAGCTCCAAGGATCTGATGACTAATCCTTGAAGCCCCTCTGGTACATTTCCTTTCAAGATATTAAAGGCTAACCCTTCAACAATTGCTGTTTTCCCAACGCCGGCTTCACCAATAAGCAACGGACTATTTTTTGTCTTCCGCATTAACGAAACACCAACATCTTCAATCTCTTGATCTCTTCCAAAAACCTGATAGTCTTCCGGCTTATGGGAGACTTTTTCGGTTAGATTTTCTGTATATTGATCTAGAAACGGTGTGTCTGATTCCTGGACAATAACAATATCTGTTTCATCTAATTCAGAAAGAAACATAACTTAGCCTTCTTCCTCTTCTGTTTGATTTTCACCATCATAAAATGGACTTCTCCATTCACTTTGGGATTGAAAATTTCCATTTTTATCGCCTTCTTTAAATTGATTAAATTGGCTTTCAATAGATTCAGGTGTTTTTGCTGATTCATCTTTATCTTCAGCTGACAGTGGCTTAGATTCTTCTGTTACACCCTGTTTAATATTCATTACCGGACGTTTACGTTCCAACTTATTTTTTTTCGGTTGTTCAGCTGTACTCTCCTCTACCTTTTCCGGTTCT
>DXBN01000090.1 GCA_019116505.1 Candidatus Enterococcus avicola
ATCATTTCGGCTAACGTGTCACTATAGGCGATGCCGGGTGCGAGTAAATCCATCGTTGCATCGGAGTCAACGCGTAGGACACTCGTAATCGTTAGCGTTTGATTGCTGTCATTTTTATAAAGGTCTTGTGTGATTTCAGTTGGGATGAAGTTTCCAGTTGGTAATTTTGTATAATAATCATCATTTTGAACGAGTTGAATAGTCGTGCCAACGAAATCTTCAAAATTGATTTTTTCGCCTTCTTTTACGTCAAATCCAAGGTTTTTTAACGCATTAATGTTGGTTTTATTGTTTTTATCAACGACTAAAACAATATCAGTTGCCGCTTTTGGATAACTTCCGGCTAATAATTGATAGTTTTGTTGTAAAAAACTATCTTCACTTTCGACTAATTCTCTAGGAAAAGTTGAAACGCCAACACCCATCGAAGCATTCATTGCCGACATACCAGTTGTCGTTGCCGATTCATTTGAAAAACGAACGGATTGATATTTACCATCGATTTCCCGAATCAAATTCATACTAGTTGTTCTACCATAGCCAATATTTTGACTTAAATTTGGGTCTAAATCTTCTACATAATCAATGAAATCTTGATCAATTTTATTTAAGTGTTGGACCGCATCTTCTTGTCCTTTTTCAACAGTGAAGTAAGAGGTATCGGGAAATTCTTCACCTTCTGAAGTCGGATGTTCCATTGCCGATAGTTCCGCTGCGACTTGTGAAATGGTCACTGGAAATTGTGCTAGTGTTTTTGATTGGGTGTCATTAATTTGTGCCTGGAAACCTGTTGAAAGCGATAAGACCACAGCAATACTAATAATACCGATACTTGAAGCAAAAGCAGTTAAAAAAGTCCGTCCTTTTTTCGTACGAATATTGTTGAAAGACAAACGTAGAGCAGTGGCAAAAGACATTTTTGTGCGTTTGAATTCAAAAAGTGCGCCTTTTTCGCCTTCAATATGTGGATTGGAATCGGATTTCACTTTTCCATCTGAAACTTCAATAATTCGATTGGCATATTCATGGGCTAATTCTGGATTATGGGTGACCATAATAACTAATTTTTCTTTGGAAAGGCCTTTAATCAGTTCCATAATTTGAACACTTGTCTCGGAATCGAGTGCGCCGGTGGGCTCATCACACAGTAAAATATCTGGATCATTGGCTAGTGCACGGGCAATTGCGACCCGTTGCATCTGACCTCCGGAAAGTTGATTCGGTTTCTTGTGCATATGGTCTTTTAAGCCGACACGAGTCAAGGCATCGATGGCTTTTTGTTTGCGTTCTTCTTTTGAAATGCCACTTAAAGTCATACCAAGTTCGACGTTATCAATAATTCCGAGATGGGTAATTAGGTTGTAGCTTTGAAAAATAAAACCGATTGAATTGTTACGATAGGCATCCCAGTCGCTATCTTTAAATGATTTGGTTGAAGTGCCATTAATAATTAAGTCCCCTGAATCATAATTATCAAGGCCTCCGATGATATTTAAGAGGGTTGTTTTACCTGAACCACTCGTTCCTAAAATCGAGACAAATTCCGTTTTACGAAAAGCCACTGAAACACCATCAAGTGCTTTGGTGACTGTATCTCCGACGGTGTAGTGCTTTTTAATATTTTTTAGTTCTAACATCTATTTAAGTCCTTTCTCGTCCCTAACACATCCATAGTACAGGTTACTATTAGACTACGTCAAACAAAGCGCGAAACTTTCATGAAAAATTCAAAAATTGGAAGGGTGAAGCAGTCAAGCAAACCCGCTTTTTCCCAATTGCTTTCTCATAATCAAAACGTCTTTATTGGTTAAGACGAATTTTCTACCGTATAATGATAGTATCAGATATTTTGGAAGGAGAATCATTTCATGGGACTATTAGTAGAAGGTAAGTGGCAAGATCAGTGGTACGATACGAAAAGCACAGGTGGACATTTTGTTCGTAAAGATTCACAATTTCGTAATTGGGTAACAGTTGATGGTAGCGCAGGACCAACGGGTGAAGGTGGCTTTAAAGCTGAACCGAATCGTTACCATTTATATATTTCATATGCTTGTCCGTGGGCAAGTCGGACGTTAATTATCCGTAAATTAAAAGGGTTAGAGGATATGATTTCATTATCTGTGGTGAATCCTTATATGGGAGAAAATGGTTGGACGTTTGAACCAGGTGAAGGGGTAATTGCCGATCCATTATTAAACGCGGATTATTTATATCAAGTTTATACGCATGTTGATCCAACGTACAGTGGGCGTGTGACGGTTCCTGTCTTATACGATAAAAAGACTGGTAAAATTGTGAATAATGAGTCATCTGAGATTATGCGCATGCTTAATACAGCATTTGATGAAGTTGGTGCGACGCAAGGAGATTATTATCCAGAAGCTTTACGTGCAGAAATTGATGCGATGAACGGTAAAGTTTATCATGGTGTGAACAATGGTGTTTACAAAGCAGGATTTGCAACGAAACAAGAAGTTTATGAAGAAGAAGTACAAAAACTATTTAACGTGTTAGATGAATTAGAAGAACACTTAAGCACGCGTAAATATTTAGTGGGAGAGCAATTAACGGAAGCGGATTGGCGCTTATTTGTCACACTCGTTCGTTTTGATTCTGCCTACTATGGCCACTTCAAATGTAATATTCGTGAATTAAGAGAATATCCGAATTTATGGCGTTACACGAGAGAATTATACAACTATCCAGGTATCAAAGAGACAGTCAATTTCTACCATATCAAACATCATTATTATGGCAGTCATCCGACAATTAACCCAAATCGAATCGTACCGTTTGGACCGATCTTAGACTGGAGTCTTTAAAAACAATCGATAAAAATGAATCCATTAAAGGAGCTATGACGTTGTCACAGCTCCTTTTTTGATAGTTTCTTTTTGGATTATTTCACTAAATGTGTTAGCATTTGTAATAAAAATAGGACAAGTATTAGTTAAGGGAGAGTGGAACGATGAGAATCTTGAAATGGTTGTTAATTATAGGTATCGTAGCACTCGTTCTTCTTTGTATTTATGCTTTTAAAATTGAACCTCGTCTAGTAACTGTCAGCCGATTAACTTTAGAACATGGGAATAAAAAAGAACATACGATGAAGGTTGTACAAGTTTCAGACACCCAACTTTCCAAAGCCTACTCAGCCAAACGTTTAGCTAAAATTGTGCAAAAAGTAAACGCTGAAGAATCGGATATTCTGGTTTTCACGGGTGATTTATTTGATGATTACGAAAAATATGGACCAGTTGAGGAAATGATTCAGGCGTTAAGTGCCATGACAGCAACAACGGGGAAATATGCGGTTTGGGGCAATCATGATTACACTGGTGGTTCAGAAGCAATCTATGAAGATACTATGACTCAAGGTGGCTTTCTCGTTTTGAAAAATGAGGGAGAGACGTTAAACATGGCGGATGGTGGCACGGTATTTATTGGTGGACTGGATGATTCGCTTCATGGACAAACGGCACCGAAAAAATTGTTATCCTATCGTGAAAGGTACGACTACTCGATTATTCTTACGCATGAACCGGATATCGCTGATGAATTTATTCATACGGAGACACAATTAGTCTTAGCTGGGCATAGTCATGGCGGACAACTAAACTTGCCATTTATTGAATCACCAAGACCATTGTATGCCCAAAAATATAAAAAAGGGTTGTATCAACTCTCTGATGATTTATCTTTATATGTGAACAGTGGATTAGGCACAACTTTTATCCATGCCCGATTTAGAGTACCACCAGAAATCAGTTCTTTTATAATAACATTTTAAAAAGCAGACTGGCATTTCAATTGAGATGCCAGTCTGCTTTTTAATTAATTGTTCCACAAAATGTTTCACGTGAAACGAAGCCAGTTATTGATTTTTGGGCAAGCGAATTGTAAAGGTGACAAGGTTGTCTTCGCTTGATGCCGTTAATGTACCGTCAAATGCATCGATGATTTCTTTGGCGATTGGGAGTCCCAGGCCAGTGCCGCCGCTACTCGTGCTACGTGAAGTGTCCATCCGATAAAAAGGTTCAAAAATACGTTCGATTTTTTCAGGTGGAATGGTGGGCCCACTATTGCTGAGCGTAATATTGATAGCGTCATCGACAAATAAACTCAGAACAAGTGGAGTATCAGGATAGCTATAGTTAATCGCATTACGGATTAAATTATCAAAGACTCGCTCCATCTTTTCTAAATCAACGGTTGCCTGACAGTTTTTTTCGATAGCTAACTGCCAAGTTAAATTTTTCTCCGATAAAATCGGTAAAAATTCGTAGCTCATTTGTTCTAACATCAGACTTAAATCAACGACTTCTTTATTTAAAACGATGGTCGTTAAGTTGAAGCGGGTAATTTCAAAAAACTCAGCAATTAATTGCTCAAGTCGATGGGCTTTATCTAAGGCAATCCCTGTATAACGAGCACGAGAAGTTGCTGAAAGATCAGGCTCTTCTTGCAGTAAAGTTAAATAACCGATGACACTCGTTAAAGGCGTCCGTAAATCATGGGCTAAATAAACAATTAAGTCGTTTTTCCGTTGTTCGGCTTCTTTAGCAGCCCGTTGATTGCGATTGTTTTGTTCGCGTAATAAATTCATTTCTTCTTGCACACTAAATAAATCACTAGAAAGATAAAGCTGTTTTTCCGGTTCGGCTAATAATTGACTTGTTCCCTGTGTGAGCTCGTTCAAATAACTGGCCATTTTCGTAATAAAATAAATGGTTGTCACTACCCAAATCAGTAAGAGTCCCGCAACAACAATTGCGGTTAAATTATCACCGACGAATGACAAGAAAGGATAGAAAAAATCATAATCTTGCCAAACACGTTGCAGTAAGAAGCGGCGAAGAAGCAAAGGTGTTCCTCCTAAGATGAGTGACAGAATGAGGATGGTGAGGAAATATTGGATTAAGATTTTTTTGACTAATGGATTGATGTACATTTTATTTTTCAATGAGATAACCAACTCCCCAAATGGTTTTAATGAATTTTGGTTTACGTGGTTGTTCGCCTAGTTTTTCACGTAGACGGGCAATATGAGCCATGACAGTATTGTTGTTGTCTAAATATTTTTCTTGCCAAACGGCTTCAAATAAGGTTTCAGAAGAGACAACGGTTCCTTGATTTTCAAATAAGTGCTGTAAAATTTTGAACTCAAGCGGTGTAATTAAAATTTCTCTTTCATTTAAAAAGACTTTATGACTATTTTTGATTAAAACTAAACCATCTTTGGCGAATTCTTCCTCAGTAACCGTTGCTTGATTGGCTAAGTTGTAGCGTTTAAAACGGCGTAATTGCGTTTTGACACGAGCGACAACTTCGAGCGGATTAAATGGTTTCGTAATATAATCATCGGCACCTAAAGTCAGACCGGTAATTTTATCCAAATCTTCACCTTTAGCGGTTAACATTAAGACTGGGAAGAAGTAGTGTTGTCGAATCGCTTGCAGTAGTTCAAAACCATCCAATCCCGGCATCATTACATCTAAAACGGCGAGTGAGACTTCGTTTGTTTGGATAAATTCAAGGGCACTTTGTCCTTCATAAAATGTTTGGACATTGAAGCCATCATTTTGTAAAAAAGTAGTCATTAAGTTTGCGATTTCTTTTTCATCGTCGACTACGACAATTGTTTCCATGCTTGTTTCCAACCCCTTTTCGTAACTTTGCTTTATTATAACGTAGAATTCTTTAAGATGCATGGATTCGTCAGTTGCCAATACGCATTAGTTTAACAAAAAAACAAAAGAAGTGTTCTTTTCTTTCTGCGTATTTCCTGACAAATTTATGACAAAAAAGCGTGACAGTCGCGTCACGCTTTTTATTTATAAGTCTTCATTTCGAGGGCGAGGATCAGTGAAGTAATTAATCTCTTCCTTGTATTTGATTAAAGCTTTATCCCAAACAGCGGGGGCATTCATCACGCAAGAACGGCCATTTAAAACATTGCCAACTTGATAATCGACACCTTCTTCTAAAATATTTAAGACACGATCATAACGTTGCTCGAAACCATTAAAGTCGTGACGTAAAACATTCATGGTGATTTTTTCGTTAGACTCTAAAGTAATTTCATAATCGTAGTTGGTGGTAAATAAGTATTCGGGTAAGATTTTCTCTTCAACTCCGTGCATACTTGTGTTGCGAGCAAAAGGTGCACCAAGCATCACAATTTTTCCACCACGGCGATAAGCTTCACTTAAAGGTGAATTGACCCCAACTGGCGTATGATCTTTGTAATGATTTTTGGTAAAATCTTCCGCGTCTTTACCCCAAACAGCTAAGCTATGAGTTGGATGGACACTGCGAATCACATCTTTTGATAAACGCATTGTTTCTGGCAAAATACCGATACAAACCGGTGTATTAGCGACATCAAAAACACGATTTTCAATATTGACGTTTTCGTAACTAAAAGTTGGGACAATTAACGTTCCTTCTGAAACGGTTTCTTTTAAGGCTTCAATCACAGCTTCCGGGCCACCTTCAATTTGGTCATCGCCACGCAAGCTATTGTACGAAGAATGAACCACGATAATATCGTCTTTTTTAACGCCAAGTTTACGTAAATCTTCAATAATTTGTTTTGGATTTAACATGGAATACCCCTTTGAATTTATATTTTTGAAAATACTCTATCCCTATTCTATCTGGCTTTGAAGACGGATGCAATCAATAAAATAGCGAAGGCGAAAAACAAGTGAGAAAAGGTGATTTTTGATAGTTTTCATCTTAGACAAATGATAAGATAAATTCAGAATTTAAAAACATAGAAATTAGGAGAAGTAAGCACTTATGGCCGTTTTATTTTTAACAATTATTTATGTCACTTTTATTAGTTTAGGTTTACCGGATTCCTTATTAGGCGTTGGTTGGCCAGAAATGTATCCCGAGTTTGGCGTCCCACAAAGTTTTGCTGGGATTGTTTCGATGACTATTTCCTTGGGGACGATTGGATCAAGTTTTTTTAGTGGTAAATTAATTCGACGTTTTGGTACCGGGAAACTGACTGCGTTTAGTGTTTTAGGAACAGCATGTGCCTTACTCGGATTTTATTTAGCGCCACATTTTATTTGGTTATTGGTGGCGGCAATTCCTTTAGGTTTAGGTGCTGGTGCTGTGGATGCGGGCTTAAATGATTACGTGGCTCGTCATTATCAAGCGCATCACATGAATTGGCTTCATAGTTTTTGGGGAATTGGTGCATTAATCAGTCCTTTAATTATGTCACGCGTTTTATCCCAAGGTGCTTCTTGGCGTTATGGTTACTTAGTTGTCGCAAGCATTCAATTTGCGTTAGTGATTGTTTTATTTTTAACCTTGCCGATGTGGCGGACACGTGAACCGCGGATTTCGGTTAAAGCGACTGCGACCGAAGAACAACCGCTGGAAGAAATTCGATTTTTAACATTTATTCAATCAAAAAAAGTGCGTGCTGCGCTATATGCTTTCTTTTTATACATTGGTGTCGAAGCGACTGTTGGTTTGTGGTCAAGTAGTTATTTAATTCATGCTAAAGGGATTGACAGTGCTCGGGCAGCGATTGCCGTGTCTGGCTTTTTTGGATTTATTATGTTCGGTCGTTTAGTTTCTGGTTTCGTTTCGATGCGTTTAACGAATCGCCAACTGATTCAAATCGGTCAAGTTCTGATTGTCGTAGGGGGAGTTTTGTTGTTTGTTGCGACAAGCTATTCGCTATTATTGCTAGGAATTTCTCTTATTGGTTTTGGTTGTGCACCGATTTTTCCAGCAATGTTACATGATACACCGCAACGCTTTGGTGAAGAAGTTGCTCAACAAATGATGGGCGTACAAATGGCGGTTTCCTATACCGGCTCGGTTGTTTTACCACCACTTTTTGGATTTGTCGCACCCAAAATAGGGATTCAAACCTTACCGATTTTCTTAATTGTTTATGGTATTCTTATGTACCTAGCCTCTGAAAGTTTAAATCGGAAAGTCGATCAAGATCAGGCAATCAGTGAATAAAAAAGGTTGAGGGACGATACTGTCGTCTTTCAACCTTTTTCTTTGTTTATAATTGATTATAAAGCATTTTTGCATCGCTTAAATTAAACTGTTCGGTACTTGGGTCACCGTTTGCTCCAGCAGAAATCAATAAGTATAACTCGCCGTCAATTTCAGCGATACTTGCTAAACAAAGCCCAGCATCTTTCGTGTAACCCGTCTTGCCTCCAAGTAATGTACCACAATTTAAAGCTAAATCATTTTTTTCTTTTAGTAACGTGCTAGCTAAGTAATAGCCGTTTGGAGAAAAGGGGCTGGCGATGGTTTGGTATTCAAAGGTCGTAAAGATATGATAGAAGTTTAGATTTTTTAATGCTTTGGTTAATAAGATTCGTAAATCATTGACGGTTGAATAGTGCCCTGATTGATCGAGCCCAGTGGCGTTTTTAAATTGTGTCTGACTCATATTTAAATCTTTGGCGTATTGATTCATTTTCTTCGCAAATTCTGCTTCACTACCGGCTAACCAATTGGCTACGATAATCGCTGCATCACCACCTGAAGGTAGCAAGATACCGTAAGCAAGATCGCGCACGGTGACTTGATCGTTTGGTATAAATCCAGACAAGGAGGCACCTTGAGCGGTTAATTCATTTATGACTTGTGGATCAACGGTTAAATAAGCATCTAAATCTGGCGCTTCCGTTAATAAAATATAAGCAGTCATTATTTTTGTTAAGGAGGCAATGGCAATTTTTTCATCTTTATTTTTTTCATAGATGATTTCTTGGGTATCAAGTTTTTCTAAAATAACATTGGGACTATGAAGTTTTGCTGAAGTCAGTCCATAGGCATTTTGTTCATGGTTAAATAAGAAATTTGCTGGTTTACTTGGTAAATAGAAACGGACGAGCAAGGCCCCGAGACCAAGTAATAGTAGGTATCGGAAAATTTTGTGACGCTTTTTCATTAAAATCCCTCTTTTATTTGAATTGTTTACTATAAAAAGCATAACAAAAGGGGATTGATGAATGTTTCGGAACTTCTGATAAACTTCTTACGATTTTCTGACAATCATTTAAAGATAGAAAAACTGCCAATTTCTTATATGCTAAGAAAAAGACAGTATACTTTGTTAATCAATAATTTCAGCTTGACCGGAAGCTTCTATGGCAGCTAAATGATCGAGCATTTGTTGAATGACTGTATCTGGATGACGTTCCCATGTTTTAAGTTCGGCTACAATTTTTAAAGGTTGTTCGGAACGGTAAGAGCGGGTTGGATTTCCTGGGAAACGTTTATCGGTTAGGTTGGGGTCATTTTCAAATGCACCCAAAGGTTCAATTAAATAAATGTGTTCGCGTCCCTCGCCTTTTGCTAACTCTGCCCCCCACTTAGCCGCATCCAGTGTGGCGGTAAAATAAATATAATTAGAAATTCGTTCTTCTTCAAAATTCGATTCATGCTTTGGTTTCAGTAACTCGCCTAGAGCTAACTTTGCTTTTGTACCGTGAAAGAATGGGCCTCGATCGAGTGCGTTTATTTGTTTTTCCATAAGAATCCCTCCATGTGGATTGGTTGAAGCCTTATTTTACGCTTTTTTAGTTGAAAAAACGAGAAAATTTGATTATCTTAGTGGGAGTTAATGGATTGGGGGCATTTAAATGAAAGAATATTCGATCGAAGAGTTATTAGCGGCCAAAAAATCTCTAGTTTCGACATTGAGTAAAATTGAAAAAGCACTGGTTTCGCTAGAAGAAAAACAAGCCCAAGGTAGCAAGAACCAGTCACAAATTACATTATCCAAAAACCGAGTCGCAGCCTTAAATATTTCACTTGATTTAATTGAACGTGAACTGGCTAAAATTCACGAAAAATAAATCACTGTTATTACTTTACAATGAGTGAGTCTTCGGTATAATGGAAGACCGGCCAAAAAAGAAGGAGGTTGCGCGATGTCAATGACAGACCGTATTATTTTAAAAGGCATGAAGCAAAACAATTTGAAGAATGTCACATTAGAAATACCCAAAAATAAAATTACAATTTTTACCGGTGTTTCCGGTTCAGGTAAGTCTTCAATTGTATTTGATACGATTGCCAATGAAGCAGGGCGTCAAATGAACCAAACGTATAGCGCATTTGTTCAAGGTTTTTACCGAAATACGAAAAGCCCGATGTCGAAAGTATTGAGAATTTATCACCGGCTTTTATTGTCGATCAAAAGCGTTTAGGTGGGAATGCACGCTCAATCTTAGGGACAAGAACCGACATTTATACCTTTTTACGTTTGCTTTATTCACGGGTAGCGACACCATTTGTAGGCTATTCTCAAGCTTATTCTTTTAATGATCCTGAGGGCATGTGTGAAACGTGTCAAGGGATTGGTAAAGTGATTGCACCAAATTTTAAGCAAATTGTCGATTTGAATAAGTCTTTAAATGACGATGCTGTATTGTTTTCCCAATTCGCTAAAGGAACTTGGTATTATAACTCATTTGCAGAATCAGGCTTTTTTGATAAAGATTTGCCATTAGATCAGTATCCAAAGGAGTTACTCGATAAGTTGCTTTATGGTCATGGTGAAAAAGTAGTTGTTCCTTATAAAGATGGAACTTTTAAAACAGACTATGAAGGCATTATTTATAAATTCCGTCGTCTATTTATTGAACGTGATTTAAGCAAGCATTCAGAAAGCACTCAGCAAAAAGTTGCATAATTTACCACGTTTGATATGTGTGAAGCGTGTCAGGGGCAATGTCTAAGTCCGAAATCGCTAAGTAGTACGATTCATGGCAAGAATATCAATGATGCTGTTCATATGGAATTAAGTGAACTCTTGGCGTTTATTCAAGCGATTACCGAGGCAGATGGACAACCGATTGTTGAAGAAATGTCGAAACGCCTGCAAAATTTAATTGATATGAAACTCGATTATTTGACGCTATCACGAGAAACAACGACTTTATCAGGTGGAGAATCGCAACGAATTAAAGTCGTTCAATACTTAAATAGCAGTTTAAACAATATTATTTATATTTTTGATGAGCCGAGTACGGGCTTACATCCAAGAGATGTCCAAAATTTAAATCATATGCTGCAAAAATTACGTGATAAGGGCAATACGATTTTAGTCGTTGAACATGATCCAGACGTGATTGAAGTGGCAGATCTGATTGTTGATGTTGGACCGTTAGCCGGTAGTCATGGTGGCGAGATCATGTTTACTGGAAGCGTTGAAGAACTAAAGGTTACCGATAATTTAACGGGGAACTATTTAAATCGAACAGCCGCATTAAATGAAAATCCGCGTCAAGCGACAGAGTTTTTTGAAATTAAAAATGCGACCACGAATAATTTGAAAAATGTGACTACCAAAATTCCGAAACATCTTTTCACCGTGGTAACGGGTGTTGCCGGTTCTGGTAAGAGCTCGCTGATTTTTAGTGACTTTATGGAGCAACACCCCGAGGCAATCGTGATTGACCAAAGTGCTTTACATAAATCAAATCGTTCAAATTTAGCGACATATACTAAGATTTTGAATACGATTCGCGATATTTATGCGAAGAAGCATCAATTGGATAAGTCCTTGTTTAGTTTTAATTCAAAAGGTGGTTGTGAAAACTGTAAGGGTAAAGGCTATACCTTTACCGATTTAGCTTTTATGGAAGGTATTAAAACGACTTGTAGCGTCTGCCAAGGCTCACAATATAAAGAGGAAGTGCTGCAATATAAACTCGATGGCTATAATATTGTTGAAATTTTA
>DXBN01000091.1 GCA_019116505.1 Candidatus Enterococcus avicola
AAACTTGACTAGCGTAAGGAGTTGCCAAACGAGCGCCTACCATAGCAATCGATGGATAATCCAGCCATTCTAAACGCCCCTCATAAAATAAATAAAGCGGTGGATATTCAGTATGCTTTAGACTTGCTGGATAGGAATCAGAAAAAAATGAAACAGCTTTTTGCATCGCCATTTTCTCTTTTAATTGATCTAATGATAGCGATTGCCAACTTGCCTGTAAGGTCCCCTTTTTCTTTTGATAGTTCGTAATATCCATGATTTCATCAATTGAAAAACTAGTATATTCCAGTTGTAACGCTACTTCTAAAACTTTCCATTTTCCAACAATACTAAGTCCTTCACAAAAAGTTAATTTCAATAACAATTCTTCCAAATCTGACATTTTAGTCAAAAAAATGACCCTCTTCCTGCGTCTATTTGACTGTATATTCGCAGAAAGAAAGTCAATATTTTTATTATTTAAGATAATTTGAAACGGGTGAAAAACTGCGACGATGAATGGGCGTAATTCCTTGATTTTCTAATCCGTTTAGATGCTCTTTTGTGCCATATCCTGCATTTTTAGCAAAGCCATAACCTGGAAATTGATGGTCATATTCTTTCATTAAATGATCACGATAGACCTTGGCAACAATACTTGCTGCAGCAATCGAAACCGAACGCGCATCACCTTTAATAATTTTCTCTTGCGCAATTTCAAGTGGCAAATTCATCGCATCAATTAATAAACAATCGGGTGTTGTAGACAATTGCTGGACTGCCAAAATCATCGCTTTTTTACTTGCTTGATAAATATTAATTTGGTCAATTTCTGCTGGATCGACAATTCCAATACCAATCGCCAAAGCTTTTTCTTTAATTTCTTTAATTAAAACTTCGCGATGTTTAACACTTAATTGTTTGGAATCATTTAGACCCAAAATTCGTGTATCTGGTGCTAAAATTACTGCTGCTGCTACAACCGGACCAGCTAGCGGCCCGCGACCAACCTCATCAATGCCCGCAATGAAACGATACCCCTTTTCAAAAGCGGCATTTTCAAAAAGTAACATTTCTTCGTACTTAGCTACCAATTGATGGGCTTTTTCAATTTTTTTATCAAATTGAATTAGCAGTTTTTGGATTCCCTGACGTGCGTCTAAACGTAAGCTACCAACATAAGGATGACTAGCATCCTCAATTTCCGCTAATCGAGCTTTAATTTGAGCAATCGATTCAGGCTTCTCCATCTTCAACACTCATTTCTTCCGCTCTATCTAACGTATAAGCACCTAATTTTCCTTGGCGGATATCGATAATAACTCGTTCACTGCCACGTTCGAAGTCTTCACCAAAACCAAGTTTTTTTGTAACTAAAATTAATAAATCAGGTCCGGATAAAGCTAGATCATCGGTTGTTAAGCCATAACGTTTCATTACTACCGATGGATAATAATGAGCGAAAAAGCCTAAGCCATAGATTGCAATATCATCTAAATGAAGCAACTGATCTTTAATCGCACCTGTAAGGGCTAATTTACGACCAATTTCTTGGTTTTCAAAACGTGGCCATAAAATTCCCGGTGTATCTAACAACTCCAACTCGTTGCCTGATTTTAACCATTGCTGCCCTTTTGTAACTCCTGGTTTATTACCTGTTTGAGCAATTTTCTTTCCAACCAAACGATTCATCAATGTTGACTTCCCTACGTTAGGAATTCCAATTACAATTGCTCGAATCGCTCGTGGTTTTAATCCACGATTGCGGTCTCGCTCAATTTTTTCTTTTAATGCTTCTTTAGCTTTACTAATAATTTCTTTAACGCATTTATTTTCATGCGCGTTAATCGCTAAAGTAAAAGCCCCTTGTTTCACAAAGTATTGCTCCCATAATTTTGTTTGCTTAGCGTCTGCTAAGTCCGATTTGTTAATTAAAACTAAACGAGGTTTTTGTTGTAATAATTTATCCAACATTGGATTGCGTGATGAAATGGGTAAGCGCGCATCAACTACCTCGAATATTATATCAACGAATTTTAATTTTTCACTTATTTCTCGACGGGCTTTTGCCATATGCCCCGGAAACCATTGAATCGTCATTAAACGCTCCTACTTTCCTATATATTTCATTTAGTCATTTTGCATCGCATCATATTGTAACATAATTTTTAATGACCTGCTTCTTTCATGAGTGATTTACCAAAAAAACGATGAGCAGTTCCAAATGAAACTGCTCATCACGATTAGACAAAATGCGCTCGCTTTAAAGGATAATAAACAATCCGCGCTTTTCCGATAATGTTTTCTTCTGAGATTGCTCCAAACGAACGGCTATCTTTTGACATCCGACGATTATCCCCCAAGACAAAATAGCTACCTGTTCCTAACTTTTTAACACCCATCAACTCTTCAAATTCAAAATCATTTGTAAAAGGAATTCTCTCTTCGTCATGAGCGAGATTTTCTTCTAAAAAGGTCTCTTCTACAACTTCTTCATTAATGTAAAGTTGATCATTGCGATAACTGACAGTGTCACCTGGCATACCAATTACACGCTTAATATAAGTTGTACCATCTGCCATTTGAAAAACAATGACATCAAAACGTTCAATGTCGGAAAATTTTTCCATTAGTACAAAATCGCCTTGTGTTAGCGTATTTTGCATCGAAATACCTTCTACAGGGACAGGGATTAAGAAAAAGCCACGAATAATAAGAGCGATGCTTAGTCCAGCTAAAGTATACTTAACAATTAGCCAAAACCACTCAACTATATTTTGTACTTTCATCGAATTCATCCTTTTAGTCTTTATTATTTAATAACTCAATCGCTTTTTCATACATTTCATCTGTCGCTGATGCTTGCTCAAACAAACGCAATTCGATTGCAAAAGCTGTATCATAATCTAACACACCTGTTACGGATAACTGATTCTCCTGTTGAAACATTTCTAAGGCTTTTTTCGTCTCATTGGTAAATAGTTCTTCTTTATTCTCAGGTGTTAAGTAACCTAAAAGACTTAAAAACTCATTAAGATGACCAACAGCTTCTGCCTCATCTTCTAATTCCAAGCCAACAGAAGCACTCAGCGAAGGATAATCAAAATAGGCTGGATAAGGCACTTCATAAGTCGGATTGAAGCCTTTGTCATTAATCCATTGACCGCTTGGGGTCAGCCATTTTTGAACTGTCATCTTCAGCTCACTCTGATCAGAAAGATGGTTCATTCCTTGAACCGTGCCTTTACCAAAAGTTGTTTGTCCAACAACTGGAATATCCGCCGACTCATTTAAAGCCGCTGCCAATATTTCAGAAGCGGATGCACTTTGCCCATCAACAATGACTACTACCGGTTCCGTTACTTTAAAGCCATTGTCTAAGTCTTTTGAAGCTTTTGTCTCGCCGATAATTTCATTTTTTAAGCCGAACTGAACAATGGTTTGGTCATCTTCTAAAAACATACTCGCCATCTTCTCAACTTGATCGAGGTAACCTCCTGGATTTTGACGCACATCCAGAACAAATGATTTGGCCCCTTGCTTTCGTAAAGCAGTAATCGCTTCTTTTAATTCTTCTGCTGTCGTACCGTTAAAACTAAAAATTTGAACGGATCCAATCGTTGGATAATCTTCATCTAGTTGAAATGACAACGATTCAACAGCAATCGTGTCACGTGTTACTTTAACCTCTAAAGTTTCCTCAGCCCTTTGAATCGTTAGAAGGACTGTCGAGCCTTTTTCCCCACGTATTTCTTCAACAACTTCGGATAGTTCTTTACCTTTTGTTTCTCTACCATCAATTTGAATAATCCGATCATCTTTTTCTAGACCACTTTTAGCTGCCGGACTATTTTCTTTTGGCTCCTCAACAATTTCAGGATATTCTTCACGAATCGATAATGTCGCACCAATTCCTTCAAATTTTCCTAAAAGCATTTCATTTAATTCACTCGACTCTTCTTCTTGCAAATAGGTCGTATAAGGATCCTCCAGTGCTTCCGTCATGCCTTGTAGCGCACCTTCGATTAATAAATCTGAATTGACTTCTTCATAATAATCTTCTTGAATCGTCTTGTATAGTTCATGTATTTTGAACAACTCATCTTTTTCACTTTCACTTGAATTTACAAATAACGGTCGACTCATCCACATATGAACCGCGCCTGCACTAATAATCGCTACACAGACTAAAGAAATCAAATGACGTTGGAATGGTACTGGATACTTTTTCATTCAAATCCTCCCTTTCCACTAGCAGTTTTCTTCCAAATAAATTTCCCAAAGATGATCAAATAAAGCTAAATTTTCTAAATAATTCGTATTTAGTTCGAGATAATCAGAGATTTCATGATATTCTTCACTTTGTTTTGGAAATTGTAAATCACGACTGGCTGCTTCCGCTAACCGACTCGTATCCGTGGGTACTTTAACATCTTTTAACGTCATTAAGTATTGATAAAACGTTTTTCTCATTACTCACCATTTTCCCGCTAAAAACGCTGCTCTCAAAGCATGGTTTCTCGCATAGTTTGTCGGATTTTTTTTGTAATAATCTTGATGGTACATTTCAGCTGGATAAAATGGAGCCGCAGCTTCTATTTTGGTTACAATTGGTCGATCAAATCGTCCACTTTCAGCTAAAGCTTTTTTACTTGCTTCAGCCTGCTCTTTTTGTTCTTCTGATAAATAAAAAATAACTGGACGATAACTATCGCCACGATCTTGAAATTGCCCAAAAGCGTCGGTTGGATCGGTTTGTTGCCAATAAATCGCTAATAACTCTGGATAAGAGATTTTTGTTTCATCAAAAATAATTTCAACTGCTTCCGTGTGTCCAGTATTTTTGGTGCAAACTTCTTCATAGGTTGGATTAACCGTTTTTCCTCCCGTATAACCGGAAGTGACACTATAAATTCCTGGTAAACTGTCAAATGGTTGGACCATACACCAAAAGCAACCACCTGCAAATATTGCTCGTTCCATGATTCTTACTCCTCACTTTTTTTAGTTGAAGTTGATGTTTCGGCTAGATACAAACTAAATTCAATCTCATCTTCTACTAAATTAATTTTTTCTGCTTTTAAATAAAGACCATTGCCTATCTCAAATTGATCTAAGCGCAGTACAATTGTCTCTTCTTTTGGTTTGACTTCAATCCATTTTGGTAGTTCTGGCGTTTTTGCAATCATTCTCAATACTTGAGTGATTGGTAAATTTAATGCGCCGACTGAAAGACTTTTTGCTTTTAATTGAACATTTCCATCATCCATCACAAATGGATCTAAATATAAATAAAATCGTAAAGGAAAACCTAATAAATCAAACTCACCAGAGATTAAGGCTTCATTTTTTAAAACAAACTGGTAGTTTTGTTCTTCTTTTTTCGCCTCTTTTTGTAAATCTTCGAGATAAATAGCTACTATTTTATTAATTTGCGCTTTTTGACTGCGTATGGCTAGTAAAGGCTCACCGGTAAGAACCGGTTGCTGTTCAATCAGTTCGGAAAAGTTTTCTCTTTCTTGTGTCAAACGAGTCATAACAACCAAGCTCGCACCAATTAAGATAGTTGCCAATATAATAAACGCTACTTTCCAGCCATTTATTTCTTGCCATTTAATTTTTAATAAGCTTTCCTTTGATTTATTATTCATTTACTTTTTCCTCCGTCAACCAGTCATCCGATGTCTCTGTCATTTTTTCTAAAAAGGCCATTGAAATTAATTGATAACCATTATAATTTGGGTGAAATTTATCTTCTTCATAAAGAGCATTATTCCGTAAATCATTTAATGTCGAAGCATCAGTACTATTTTCACCTTGAAGTTCATCCGAATCAAAAATTCCTTGATAAATTAAATCATTGATTGGAACAAAGTGCGTTTGCGGCTCTTCTTCAATCACTTCTTCTGTGAGGGTATTCCAATTATTCACAATCTCTTGCATTTCGGTTATTTCAGGAAAATAAACATAAAATGGATTATAAATTCCTAAGACATAGATGGGGGCCGTTGTATTGTAAAGCCGAATTTCATTGATTAATTCCTTTAAATTTTTTTGGTACTTTTCTCCTGGTTTTTTAAACGTCTCAACCGATAAACCTAGAATGTTATTTTGAATAACCTTCATCAAATCATTGCCACCAACTGTTAGTGTAATGATATTGGCTGTCGATAAATTTTTTTGGATTTTTTTATCTCCTTTAATTCGCTTTAAAATTTGAGGACTCCGATTACCAGCCACACCAAAATTTTCGGTTTCAATTTGACCTACTGGAAATTTCGTCTCAATTGAATTGGCTAATAAAGGGACAAAACCACCTTTCTTTGTTTCATCGCCAATCCCCTCAGTCAAGGAGTCGCCAATTGCAACTAAATGAATGTTAGGTAAGGATTTTACGGCTGTAGCTAGGTTTGACTCATTTTCTAAACGAGGGCTAGCTTTAGGAATAAGATTATTAAAAAACAGCAGACTAACTAAAATTAATAGGCTAACAAAGAATAAATCTTTGAGCAGTCGATTCACATTCATTTGCTCTCCTCCTTCCATTTGTTTTCTTTGTTATTTTAACAGATTGTTAACAAATATGAGTCTGAATTGGACTAAAAAAATAAGAATTTTATATTTTATTAAAAAGATTGAAAAAAAAGAGCTGCGACAGAAGATCGGCCACAGCTAATTAATTATTCAGAATAGTACATCATTGCAAAGGCTCCACTACCTGTATGTGTTGCAATGACTGGTGTCGTATGAAATAACGTTACTTTAATTTGTGGGAAAGATTCACGTATATCATCCGCATATTTTTGCCACTGTTCAGAGTCACCCGCGTAGGAAATTGCTACTTGTTTTAAGTTTTTTGTTTCGTATAGCTCTTTTTTGAAGCCCTCGAACCATTTAGCGAAAGTTTTATTCCCGCGTCCCTTAATTAATGGCAGTAATTCAGCATCCTTAAGTTCCATTACTACTCGCATATTTAAGAAACTTGAAAGCATCCCCTTGGCGCGGTTAATCCGACCGCCTTTCACTAAATTTTCAAGCGAAGATAAACCAATGTATAGCTTCGTATGGGCTAAAATATTTTCTACAATAGGAAGTACATCATTTAAACTTTTTCCAGCTTGAGCCAACTCAGCAGCTTTTATGACAGCAAAAGATAGAGCCTGATCAGTCATATCTGAATCAACCACGACGACATTGGTCTTAGTTAATTGACTAGCTTGTCTCGCAGCCTCAACTGTGCCACTTAATGCTTTTGTCAGATGAATGGAAAGAACATCGCTACCGTCTGCTCCCAGTTCATCGTATAATTCGGCAAACTTTCCGATTGGTGGTTGGCTTGTTTTTGGTAAGTCCTTTGATCCTGCCATTAACGACATAAATTTATCTGCACCTAGCGATTCATCGTCTGCATAGATTGTATCATTAATCATCACAGATAAGGGTACGACTTGAATAGCTAGTTGATCAACTAATTTAGGATCCATCGTACAAGATGAATCAGTTACGATTTTAAGTTTTCTCATTCTTTTCTTCACTCTTTCTTTTAAAACAGTTTGGATTCGTGTTAAAATAGATTCGTATATTCTATTACTAGTATAACAAACAATATTCGATTTTTCATCAATTAATCTAAGTTGAGGTGGTTTTATGGAAGTTATGAAGACGAATCGACGCTACTTAATTATCAATGAAGTCTTAAATGCAGTCACACATGGTATCGCTTTTGGCCTTAGTATCGCTGGGTTAGTTATTTTATTAGTCAAAGGTGCTCGTTTAGGAGAACCAATGCATATTGTTTCTTATGCAATCTATGGTTCAACTATGATTTTACTTTTTTTATTTTCAACACTCTTTCACAGCTTAATGTTCACTAAGGCAAAAAAAGTTTTTCAAGTTTTTGATCACAGTTCAATTTTTTTATTAATTGCTGGTAGTTATACCCCTTTTTGTTTTATTAGTTTACGAGGTTGGATTGGTTGGACTCTCTTTGGTTTAATTTGGACATTAGCCATTGGCGGTGTGATTTACAAATCATTGACCCTCCATCGTAAAAAAGAAGGCGATAAAATTTCAACTTCAATCTATATCGTGATGGGTTGGCTCTGCCTATTAACGTTTTATCCGTTAACCCAAGCATTAGGTTTTTGGGGAACCTTCTTGCTAGCTAGTGGTGGTGTCGCTTATACCGTAGGGGCCTTATTTTACGGTTTAAAAAAGGTACCCTACATGCATGTCGTTTGGCATCTTTTCGTGATGCTCGGAGCAGGTCTAATCTATTTTTCTATTTTATTTTATACGTAAAAAAACGGAGATGCGCTTGATGTCGCATCTCCGTTTTAATTATTTACTTCGCTTATATGTTTCAAATCGATGGGCATATTTATTTTTTTCATCAACAATCCCATTCAAACTTTCTACTAGCTGCCATTCCTGCCAATTTATTTCAGGAAAATAAGCATCCCCTATAAACTTCTCATCAATCACTGTTCGATATAAAATATCTAAATAGGGTAAGAAATCTTTATAAATCGCAGCTCCTCCAACAATCATGACTATCTCAGATTGTTGACTAGCAAAAGTTAATACTTCTTCTAGTGAATGCATTACCACCACTCCTGAAGCTTGAAAATTTTTATTTCTTGTCAAAATTATCGTTTGTCGTCCTGGCAATGGACGACTTCCCATTCCTTCAAATGTTTTTCTTCCCATAACAATCGTTTTTCCAATCGTCATTTTTTTGAAGTATTGTAAGTCATTTGGTAAATGCCATGGTAACGTTTGCTCCTTACCAATTAATCCAGTTTTGTCTTGAGACCAAAGTGCTGCTAACATATATTTCCTCCTCTAAACGGCAATTGGCGCCTTAATGGTTGGATGTGGTTTATAACCCTCGATTTGAATATCTTCTAACTCAAAATCAAAAATCGATTTTTTTTCTTTATTTAAAATAAGTTTTGGTGCTTGACGAATCTCACGCGTTAATTGCTCCTGCATCTGTTCCAAGTGATTGACATACAAATGGGCATCGCCTAGCGTATGAACAAACTCACCCACCTTTAAATTGGTTTCATGAGCAATCAAATGCGTCAGTAAAGCATAACTTGCAATATTAAATGGCACGCCTAAAAACACATCCGCACTACGTTGATACAGTTGACAGCTCAACTTTCCGTCATGCACATAAAATTGGAACATTGTATGACAAGGCGGTAAAGCCATACTCGGAACATCTTCTGGATTCCAAGCAGACACAATCAAACGACGGGAATCGGGATTGGTTTTAATCATTTCAATCACGTCTTTTAATTGATCAATCCACTCGCCTTTGGCTGTTTCCCAATGACGCCACTGGTAGCCATAAACTTTCCCTAAATCACCGTGTTTTTCTGCAAAAATACTATCTGTCACGATTCGCTCACAAAAATGAGCCAATTCCTTTTTATAACTTTCGTTAAATACTTCATCTTTTAATGCTCGCTGACCAAAATTTGTCATATCGGGCCCGTGGTAATCTTCACTTTTAACAAAGCGTTCAAATGCCCATTCATCCCAAATGTGATTGTTGTTTTCTAAAAGATAGCGAATATTCGTGTCCCCTTTAATGAACCACAACAACTCACTCTTAATTAAACTAAAGGGAACACGCTTTGTTGTTAATAAGGGAAAACCCTCTTGTAAATTAAAACGCATCTGATAACCAAACAAACTCTTCGTACCCGTTCCAGTTCGGTCTTCTTTAAAATTTCCTTCACTTAAAATTTTCTGACCTAATGATAAATACGCTTGTTCCATCTTCGTCACCTTTCCTTAGTCGGCCCACTCACTCAAGTATTCCCAACGATTCATTTTATCTTCTAATTCCGTTTCTTTTTGATTAATCTCTTGTTGAATTTCTTGGAGTTTTGCAAAATCGGAACCTTGATGATTCATTTCTTGTGTCAAAAGCTCAATAATTTCTTCTAGTGAGGCGATGTCATCTTCAATCGTTTCCCATTCTCTTTGTTCCATATAACTCAGCTTTTTCTTTTCTTTCGGAACATTTTTTACTTCTACAATATCTTTTGTTTCATGATTTTTATCGTGTAGTTCTTTTTCTTGCTCTTGCAAGTAATCATTGATGGAGCCAAAATAGGTTTGGATTTTGGCGTTCCCTTCAAAAATTAATAATTTTTCAGCAACTTTGTCTAAGAAGTAACGGTCATGCGAAACCGTAATTACCGCTCCTGGGAAGGTTTGTAAGTAGTCTTCTAAAATCGTTAGCGTATCAATATCCAAATCGTTTGTCGGTTCATCTAGCAATAAGACGTTAGGTTGCGCTACTAGTAGCTTTAGTAAATACAAGCGACGCTTTTCGCCACCGGATAATTTAGCGATTTTTGTTCCATGAACATGACGAGGGAATAAAAATCGTTCCAATAACTCAGCTACACTCATTTGTGAGCCATCTTGTCGTGTTACCGCCTCGGCTGCTTCTTGTAAATAAGCGATCATCCGCTTATCGCCATCCATTGCTTCATTTTCTTGCGTGTAATAGGCCAAACGAACTGTTTCTCCAATTGAAAACACACCAGAGTCCAACTCCAAACGTTGGGCTAAAAGATTTAATAAAGTTGATTTTCCAGCGCCATTTTCTCCGGTAATCCCTAAACGTTCGCGTGATTGAATCAGCAAATCAAAATGTTCTAAAATCTTTTTATCATCAATCGTGTACGTTGCATCTTTTAATTCAAAAACTTTTTTACCTAAACGTTGCGTAGCAATATCAATTTCAATCTCATCTGTTTGCTTCACTTGATATAAGTTATCTTTCAAATCTTCAAAACGATTAATCCGCGCTTGTTGTTTAGTTGTTCTAGCTTTCGCCCCTGCTCGCATCCAAGAAAGCTCTTGTTTATAAAGCTGTTTTCTTTTTTCTTCTTGTTCGCCTTCCACACGATCTCTTTCTGATTTTTCTAACAGATAGGTTGCATAATTGCCTTTGTACTCGTGTAGTTTTCCATAAGCCAATTCAAAAATACGATTCGTCACTCGATCAAGGAAATAACGATCATGCGTAACCATCACTAGGGAGCCACGGTATTGCTTTAAATAGTCTTCTAACCATTCAATTGTTTGGTAGTCAAGATGGTTCGTTGGCTCGTCTAATAATAGCAAATCTGGTTCATCAATTAAAACTTGTGCTAACCCGACTCGTTTTTTCTGTCCCCCAGACAACTCGTTGATTTTTTTATTCAACTCTTGAATGCCTAGCTTTTGTAAAATAATTTTGGCATTCGTATCTGTCATCCAGGCATCATTTTCAGTCATCGCATCTTGTGCCAACTGAAATTCTTTTTGAGCGGCAGTGTCCTCACTCGCCTCTTCTAACGCAATCAAAGCCGCTTCATAACGTTTTACTGTTTTTAATTGTAGGCTTTCCCCCTGAAAAACGGCTTCTAAAACTGTCAAATCCCCAGCTATATTTGTTTCTTGTGATAAGTAACCCACCCGATAATCTTTAGGATAGAAAACACTTTGACGATCACCATCACCTTTTTCTTTACCCGAAAGAATTGAAAGCAAACTTGTTTTCCCTGTGCCATTGACACCAATCAAACCAATCCGGTCATGAGTATGAATCAAAAAAGAAATTTGATTAAAGATATCTTTATCCCCATATGTTTTTGATAAATCTGTAACTTTTAATTCTTTCAATCAAAATCCCTCCTAATATCCTAACAACTTTCGTACACTAATTAGTCATAAACATTTCATAGTATGTATCCATAATTTGTCTGGTGACCTCTATATGAGCAGGCGCACGATTAAGACCATTTAATTGTGGCATTACAACCGCCACGGCAACTTCGGGGTCAGAAGCTGGACCATAAGCCACTACATTAGAATTTTCTACCTCATACTTTTTACCATCTTCATACACATCCACCTCTGCTGTACCAGTTTTAGCCGCAATTTCCATCTTACTATTTCGTAAACGAGTTCCTGTCGTATACGGATTTGTTCCTATAACAACATCACGGAACCCTTGCTGGATAATTGCTAATTCTTCCGCCGATAGATCGACTTTGTTTAAAGCTTTCGGTTCAGTCACTTGTTTGGATTTACCTAAACCCCCATCTTCACTATTTCCATAAATACCTTTAACTAAATGAGGCTGTAAACGAACGCCATCGTTGGCAATCGTCGCAACATACTGTGCTAATTGCAGTGGTGTATATGTATCAAACTGACCAAATGATAAATCAAGAATTTTACCACCGTCGTTATTAGCATCCGATAAATATTTTACCGGGGTTTGAATACCTGTTTCTTCATCAGGTAAATCAATTCCTGTTTTAGTTCCCATACCGTATTGAGCCAGTGAATTTCGCAATTGTTCATAGGCTTTTGCCTGATTGGGTACACTAGGTACAAAAATTTTATTTCCTTGGTACCGGATACCTAACAATCTTAAAGCGATTTGGATCATATACGAGTTTGAGGAAACTTCTAACGCTTGTCTCGCTGATAAATTTTGGTTATTGGATCCAGTTGGGTTAAAAATGGAAGCTTTAGGTTTTGCGCCGTCCCCTTCTAAATAAATCGGTTGATCATAAATAACTTCATTACCTACTAGGACTCCACTTTGCCAACCAGCCGTCAACGTCCCTGCTTTAACCACCGATCCAGGTACAAAAGACTTTTTGTAAACACCAATGGTATCTTCTTGTAACTCTTTTGAATGAATTTCATGGTAGTAACCAGACATCGCTAATACGCCACCTGTTTTAGTATCTAACACAACAACATAGGCTCCTGGTGAAAAAGT
>DXBN01000092.1 GCA_019116505.1 Candidatus Enterococcus avicola
ATTTAAAAAGACAAGGAGATGCGACATAATCGTCTCCTTGTCTTTTTTATTGATTTAATGACTTATCTATTTACTATTCAGCACTTGCCCAACGATCGTAAGCACCTTGATAGACTGCGACGTATTCCTCAACGCCCATGCCTTCAATTGTCTTCACGTATTTATCCCAGTTTTCTAAAGGTTCAACACCTGTGATAAATTTCGCTTCCATTTGTTCAACGTATGTTTTCAAGTCAGTCGCTACATCACGCACTTTATCAGACTCTTCATTCGTTAAGTATAATAATGGGTACGTTACTTTAGCAAACGGTGTAACTTTTTCAAGCGTTTCTGCTTCAATGAAATCTTGGAATTTCGTATCAATTTCTTCATTTGCTTCTTTTAAAATTGGTGTGTTTTTTTCTTGTCCTAATTGTGGAATTGGAAT
This sequence comes from Candidatus Enterococcus avicola, assembly GCA_019116505.1. GTDB lineage: Bacteria > Bacillota > Bacilli > Lactobacillales > Enterococcaceae > Enterococcus_I > Enterococcus_I eurekensis. The sequence continues at coordinate 428 of DXBN01000092.1, forward strand.
ACCATATGCAGGTGTGACTTTCGCACGAGACTCTTCCGTATTTTCAAGGTTGACACCTTCTGTATAAACACGAACTTGTTCGCCTTTATCATTTTCTGCAAATTCCCATAATGCCCCCTCTGGGCCTGTGTTAATCAAGTCAGATCCTTCGTCTGAATAGAAGTAATCCACCCAACGTAATGCCGCTTCTGGTGCCGGGTTATTTTTTGTTACAGCAAAAGTTGCACGTGCTAAACGTGGACTACCCGGTGCGATACGATCAGGATTAATTTCAGATGTTAATGGGTAGAACATTGGATCTGTTACTGAATCAGTCTCTGATTTACCTGTTGTAAAGAATGAGAACCAGTCAGGGAATAAACCTAATTGATTGTTTTGTCCCTTCGCTTTTTTCTGTTCATCAGATTGTGAATACACCTCTTGGTCGATTAATTTTTCAGAATATAGTTTGTTCATGAACGTCACATATTCTTTATAGTTATCTGTGATTGGTGCATAAACCACTTTACCATCAATTTCTTCAATTTCACGATTGGTCAAACCAAAAGCACCCAATAACCAAGGTCGTGTTGAATCCATTTTCACATCAAGCATTGGAATCTCGTCTTTTTTGCCATTTCCATTTGGATCTTCGTCACGGAAACGCACGAGTAAATCATAAAATTCATCGGTTGTTTTCGGTAATTCCGTCACATTTAACGCTTTGAGCCAGTCGCCGTTATACCAAAGCGGTCCACGAGGCCAAATTGCTGTTGCTCCACGAGAAACCATTGGTAATGAATAAATATGACCATCTGGTGTCGTAATCGATTTACGAATATCGGGATTTTCATCCAACACTTTTTTAAAGTTCGGCATATGTTCATCAATATAACCTTCAATCGGAAGTAAAATTCCTTGACTACCATAGTCCATTTCCATTGCTGGCGTTAAATTATTTGCATCTGTCCCAAATAAAACGTCTGGAATATCGCCACTAGCAAAGGCTAAGTTTAATTTAGTCGGAAAGTCAGCCATTGGTGGTGTAATATAGTCAAATTCAATATTTGTTTTTTCAGCTAAGGTTTGCATTGTCGGCATATCTTTCCATTCTGCAATTCCTACACCAGGTCCCATCATCGTCATTGAAATTTTTTCTTTAACAATTGGGAATTCTCCCGGAGCGCCTAGCTCAACGTTACCTTCTTTTCCAGTCGTACCATCTGTTTTTCCTTTATCACTTTCGCCAGTACTACCTGTTCCACATGAAGCCAATAATATTCCACAAACGAGTGCACCCATAAGTAATTTTGTCTTTTTCATCTTTTTCTCTCCCCAACATAAGATTTTTCAATAAAATAATTCGAACGATCTTTATAAAAAGTGAAATATAAATACGCCCGTCCAAACACCTATAGTGTAATTTGACGACGCATCCTAGAGCTTTAATATTTGATATTTCTTAATATGTAATAGATGATTTCTTTTATTAGAAAATTAAATACTTTCAGGATTCTTTTTAAAAGAAACTTGACCCTCTTACAAATAAAGTAAAATAAAAAAGAACCTCAACGAGAACTCCTTTTCTTACGAAGATACACATTACTCAAACAGTAAACAACTGCTAAACAAATATCTGTTACTATAGATTAAAGAACTATTGTGCCTCCTCCCAAAAAATGTACCTGTTAATTGCTTCTCCTTTTCGTCTATTCTTACTTCATTAAAAGTAAGTATTGATGCCATATGATTTTATATTTTTTTAAAAATAAAACATAGAAGCATATATCATCATATTACTCACTCTTATTAACCTAAGCATACACTATAATTAAAACGCTTACAACTATTTCTTTTTTATATTTTAAATATTGATAAATCAACCTTATTTCTTAAATGTTATATAAAAAACGACATTTTAAGACAATAGATATACCGAATTTTAAAGTAGACATAAAATGATTTTTTAACTTAATTTTTGATTGAATAATTCCAAAAATAACCTCTTGTTTAAACGGTATTTCTTAAGCAGCGACTCGGAAATAAGTGATCTGGAAAAAAATGAAAGTGCCATTTTCTTTCCAGATACTGTCTTATTTCTCGTCACTGAACGCTTAAGAAATAACCTCTCTTCTTAAACGGTATTTATTAAGCAGTGTCTCGGTCATAAGTCATAATCTTTTTGAAAGTAAAGAACACTTTCAAACGATTCTTTGCTTATGACTCGACACTAAACACTTAAGAAATAACCTCTCGCCTTAAACGGCATTTTTTGAGCTGACATTCGGAAATAAGAAACGTCCGATAAAAATGAAAGTACCATTTTTTCGGACGTTGCTCTTATTTCTCATGGCAAAACGCTCAAGAAATAGCCTCTCTTCTTAAACAGCATTTTTATAGCAACTGCTCGGAGATAAGCAAATACCCAGGGAAATCAAAGGACGATTTTCCTGGGGATTCTTTCTTATCTCTCGCAGTTAGACGCTACAAAAATAGCCTCTGATTCAAACGGCATAATTAAAGCAGGGGCTACGGAGATAAAACTACCTGGGAACAAATCAAAGTGCGATTTTTTCCCAGGTAGTTTTTATCTCTTGCCCCTAAACGCTTTAATTATAGCCTCTTGTTTTGAAACGGCGAAAAAAAATCAGCGACTCGGAAATAAGTGATCTGGAAAAAAATGAAAGTGCCATTTTCTTTCCAGATACTGTCTTATTTCTCGTCGCTGATCGATTTTTTTACGCCTCTTTATTTCCCTGCGCGTTTTTGGTATGTGCCTTCTGAGGTGTTGACTTCTAATAGTTCGCCTGCTTCGATGAAGTCTGGAACGTTAACAACTAATCCTGTTTCCATTATTGCTGGTTTACCAGAACCTGTAACAGTTGCGCCTTTAATTGACGGTTGTGTTTCTTCAACACGTAAGATTACTGTTGATGGTAATTGGATACCAATTACTTCTGAACCGTAAAACTGGATGCTTAATTCCATGTTTTCTAAAACGAATTTCATTTCGTCTTCGATTGTATCAATTGGAATTTCGTATTGGTCGTAAGTTTCTAAGTCCATGAAGAACCCAGTATCTTCCATTGTATATAAGTATTGAACTTTTTTCGTATCGATGTGTGCTTTTTCAAACTTCTCATCTGGACGGAAAGTTGTATCATATGTTGCGCCTGTTCTTACGTCACGTAATTTCATACGCATTACAGTGTTACCTTTACCTGGTTTGTGATGACTTGCTTCCAAAACTTTAATTAATTTACCGTCTTGAATAAATGTCATACCAGCTCTTAAATCTACTGCTGAAATCATATTTTTTATCTCCTTCATGTAAAAATCATTCAATTCATTTTAGCAGAATCATACGCTTTTGACAAACGTCATTTTTCAGCTTCTTGCTGACGTAACACTTCCTCATCCGTCCCCTTCATCAATCGAGTATTGTAGAATTCGGAACGTTTGGTTAATTCAGTATAGAGTCTGTCGAAACTTAGCTGCTCTGCTAACGTTTCACGTTTTGAGAACAAGTTCGTTCCTAATCCTAATCGTTCACCTTCGATATTTACACCTAGCGCTGCTAAAGTTGTTGGGAACATATCTAAAGCCGTTGCTTGACGATTCGTTGTTTGATTGGCTGTAATTGGCGCATTCAAAATCGTATTATAAACCGTTCGTTGATACAATGGGTCTGCTTCCTCAAAGAAGTCACTGTCCATTGTCAAATGATCACCGACTAAAACGACGGTTGTATTTTCATAAAAAGGTTGTGATTTAATCCAGTCTAAAAACTCTTTTAACTGACGGTCGTTGTCATAGATGACGTTTTGATATTGGTCACCGAACAAATCAGGTGTTTCTTCTGTCGCATAACCATCCTCAAAATGCGTGTCGACAGTCAGCATCGTGAAATTAAACGGTTGTTCTTGGTTGGCTAATTCAGTGATTGAATCTTTGGCAAAATCGAATAATTTACGATCTTCAAAGCCCCACCATTCCCAATAATCTTCAGGAATCAAGCCTTCTTGGCGTGCCCAATAAACATCTTGTACCGTATAATTTCCGTGTTGGGTAAAGTATTTACCCCGACCGGCAAAATCACGACTCGATCCCATCATTAAACGCTGATTGTAACCTTCTTTTTCAAGAATTTCACCAATCGAGTAGGCCCCTGGGAAAAAGTCCGTCCCCCCTTGACCATAGTTATTCGCATCAACATCCCCACCAGCTGCTCTTAGTGGCAATCCTGATGTTTGAGCAACCATCGAACTGGCAGTTTGGTTGGCACCTGGTACTTGGTAAAAGCCGCCTAGATTTTCCGTATTCGAAAAATGCGTTCCTTCTAACATCGCTAATTGTGTTAAATTAGGAATCAAATTATTTTCTTTAATCCCACCAACCTCTTGCGAAGCATAACTACTTTCCATCGACTCTAGGAAAATGTAAATCAAATTCCGTTTTTCTTCAGGAAAAGTTACGTTGACAGTTGTTGGATCAACGTAATAACGGTCATAGATATCCGATTCCTCAAAATAATAAGCTTTGATATCCGCATAACCTATTTCCATCACACCGATAAAAATACTACTTATCAAAACTAAGAAGCTTGTCAAAGCAATAACTGGCGTTAACAATGATTTTTTTCTTGTTTTGATTTTAACCGTCGAAACAGTATATAAAGCAAAAACAAGAAAGAAATTAAAGATAATGAAGAATAATACAGAAGTTGTTAAAAAAGGATTTTCAATAAAATTAATGACTTGGCTAGGGTCAGAATCACCCAAAGGCTGACTCAATGTGTATACCATTTGGTCAAATGTCATATTGCCAAATGAATTCACAGCCCAAACACTACAAACACCAAGTAAAATTCCTAAAAACGCCACAATACTCGAGCAAGTAATCCCTATAATTTGTCGCTTTTTTAACGGTTTTCGTCGTATCAACCGACCACTTTCAACTAGTTTTAAAACAAATTTTAATCCACCATAAACAATTAAAGAAGACAGTAGCGCTAATAGGGTATAAATCAACTTTGAACCAATAAAAGGTACGAGAAGCGCCCATAAATTCCATACTTCAAGTCCAGCTGTTCGCCAGAAAAAAAGAGTCAAGAAGCTCATTATTAAGCCTAAGTAAGGTAATAAAATATAAGATACTTTCTTTTGTCTAGGTAAGATTTTAGCTGCGAAAAATAACAACAGCCCACATAAAATAAACATTAAAATCCGCCTACTTTCTATCTCTCCATTTCTTTTAAAAGTATACCATAAATAATTGATGAAGCGAAAATCCTTCATCGATTTTAAAAATTATTAAAACTCGCTTTATCATTCATTTTTGAGTAAAAAAACGGATAGAAGCAACTGCTCCTAACCGCTTAATATTTTATCTATTAAAATGAGGGAAGCAATGTATCACTGTGTTCGTCTTCTAAAAAGCTACGAACTTCATCACTCGTCATGTATTTATGGAGAGCTTTAATTTTTTCAGAATCTTGATTGTCTTCACGCGCCACTAATTGGATTGAAAAACGATCATCAATTTTTTCTTCTAAAAACAACGCATCAGCGGGTTTTAAGCCAATTTTAGAAATATAGGTTGGGTAGTTATACACTAGCGCAACACCTGGCTCGCTGTATGCTTCAGCTAGATTTAATAAATCAACCGATAACCATTCCAAGTTTTTCGGATTTTCAACAACGTCTTTAGTGGTCGCATTCGTCCCTACGCCGTCTTTTAAGGTGATTAAATTTTGCTCAGCTAAGATTGCTAAGGCGCGACCTTCGTTTGAGGCATCATTTGGAATGGCAACTTTGCTATTTTCTGGAATCTCATCCACTGATTTGTAATCTTTTGAATAAAAACCAACTTTTGCATCGTAAATTGGTTGAATTGCAACGAGCTTGCCATCTTTTTCAGCATTGTATTTTTCCATAAATGGACGATGTTGAGCAAAACTTGCATCGGCTTCTTTACTCATAACCATGTCATTATAGGCCACGTTGTCATTTACTTGGACTAATTTAATTTCCCAGCCATCTTTTTTAGCAACTTCTGCTGCCACTTTTACGACATCTGTCATTGGTGCTGCTTGTCCAGCAACCGTAATCACTTTATCTTCCTTTGCGCTATCCGTACCTTTTTCGCTTGTACCACAAGCAGCTAATGTCATGATTGAAACAAGTGCAACGAAACCTAAACCAAATTTTTTCATTATTTCATCCTACTTTCTTTTATCTAGTCGATAAGCGATTTGATTGCCTATCATTTGTATTAAAAAAACAAAACAAACCATTAAAATAATTGCTAAATACATAATGCCGTATTGATAACTTTGATAACCATAACGAATGGCAAAATCACCAATTCCACCACCACCAACAATTCCCATGACGGTCGAATAAGAAACCATACTGACAATCGTTGTCGTAAATGCCAAGAACAAGCCGCTACGCCCTTCAACGAGCAAAAAGTACCAAATATATTGCCCTTTACTTGCTCCCAGCGAATCGGCGAGCAATTGAATTTCCTGCGGGATATCAAGCAAAACTTGCTCGACTAAGCGTGCGAAAATCGCAATCGCAACAAGACTCAAAGGAAAGGACGCCGGAACGGGTCCAAAAGCTCGGCCAATCAAAAAACGAACGACAGGAATTAACGATACAACGAACAAGAGAAACGGGTACGAACGGACAATACTAATCACACCGTTTAGGATCCAATAACTGAGGGTTCTTTTTTGAGCAACTTTCGGATTGGCTAAAAATAAAGCCACACCTAAAGGCAAGCCAACCACTAAAGCAAAAAATAACGAAATCCCCATCATGATCGCCGTTTGTTCTAATGACAATTGCAACTCAGGCCAATAATAAACGATTTGCTCCGCTAAACTCATGTCGTCAACCTCCTTTGCACCTTCTCAAAGTAGGTCAATGCCTCTTTTTCAATCAAAGTCGGAGTGTTTAAGACCTCTCCTTGAAGTTTTCCCTCTTCCAAGACTAAAACGCGATGACAAACTTTTTTAACAGCTGCCAAATCATGACTGACGAAAAAGATAGTCAACGCAAACTCTCGATGAATTTTTTGCAATAACATTAAGACTTCATCGGCATATTCTTCATCAAGCGCACTCGTTACTTCATCACAAAGCAAAATTTCCGGTTTGCGGATTAGCGCACGAGCAATCGACACCCGCTGTTTTTCGCCACCTGAAAGCTGACTTGGATAAGCATCCATCTTATCTTTTAAACCAACAAAAGCTAAAAGTTCTGTAACATAAGCTTGATCCTTTTTCCCGATTAACTTTAACGGCAAAGCAACATTTTCTGCGACCGTCAAATTATTCAGTAAGTTAAAATGTTGAAAAGCCATGCCTATTTTTTGTTTCCATCGCTGCTTTTCTTTGACAGAAAATTGACCGACATCGTGTTGCTCAATTGATAATCGTCCTTGCATGGGTGACTCCATTAAATTCAATAAACGCAATAAAGTCGATTTCCCTGAACCACTTTTACCAACAATTCCTACAAATGAACCTTTTTCAATTGAAAACGACAACTGATCAAGCGCTTTTTTCCCATCATAAACATGACTGACTTTTTCCAGCTGATACATT
>DXBN01000093.1 GCA_019116505.1 Candidatus Enterococcus avicola
AAATCAAAGCTTAAACCTTTAGAAAAAAATAATATATGTCGGTTGATTGACACAGTAAAATACTGTGCCTCAACCGAAGCCGATTCATCTACACGACTAAAGTCGCGAGTGTTCTCGGCTAGTTAATAAATATGTGGAATAATTTTTTAACGCCGGCATCTACTGCTATTTGTAAAATCGCTTCAAAGTTTTCTAAATCAATTCCACCAGTTGGTTCTAAGGTGAAATCATTTTCGCACAAGCCTTCGCTACCGCTTTATATTCGTCCAAATGTACCAATCCATTCATTGAGAAATACTTGACTGAGGATCCACCCATATCTTTTAATAAGGCAATCGCCACTTCAATCGTCACTTCTGCGGCAGGCATTTTAGAAGAAAGTGGACCCGTCGCAATATTGACATAACCAACTTTACCTGTGGGTGAAACAGGCCCATTAATAAACGTTTCTTCTTGTTTTAAAACCGCACGTGAACCACCTACACCTGTGAATACTTGATTCTCATGTTTCAGATGTAACTCTTCAGTTAAACGAGTCACCATTGTACTTTGATTTGGATCACCTGCACCTAATCCGATTGATAACGCATTATTCGTCGCTTCTTGATATTGTTTCATATCATCAATAGCTGATTGATTGCTCGCATATTTTTTCGATAAGACGCCTAAAACAATATGCCCTTCTGCTACATCATAACAGTCCATTGCATTGTCGACTGTGTTGGCTAATACATTCAAACAAACTTGACCTTGATAAAATTTTGGTGCTCTACTCATCTTCATTTTCCACTTTCAAAATACCACTTAATTTTTCTACAATTACAAACATCTCTGTCTGGTCAACTGCTCGAATATCGAACTCGATAACACCGTTATTTGCTTGATACTCTCGCGTGTAGATCGCCGTCTCACCTTTTTTCAGTTCTTTGATAACTTCTAGTGCGGTATGATTGCCGGTTATCACTACTTTTGCTCGGTAAATCGCACGACTAGCTGTATCTTGAACAATCGAAGCCTCAATTCCTTTAATTTGGTTTAACGAATCAATAAATGGTTTGAGTCTGGCTTTCATTTGATTGCCATCTTCTGAACCTTTTATTATAAAATCTTCTATCGCTTGTACAAAACCTAAAATGTTTTCTTTGCCGATTTTCATTGATCGACCCAAACCTTTACTTTGTTCTTGTATCCAAGAAACATAAGGTTCTTTCCCAACAACTAACCCCGAACTTGGACCTTCAATTGCTTTAGCGCCACTATAGATTACTAAGTCGACTCCTTGCTGATAATAAGTAAAAAGATCTTCTTCAGCTGCAGCGTCGACAATTAATGGTAGTTGATATTCTTTCGCAATTTTAGCCATTTCTTGAATAGAAAGCATACTTTTTTGAACGGTATGATGACTTTTAATATAGAGTAACGCGGCGGTATTCTCTGTAATTTGCATGGCAACTTGTTCAGGAGAGCATTCATTTGCATAACCTGCTTCAACAACTATTCCTCCACCTTGTTGTACCATTAATTCTACGCTCGTACCATAGTTGACATTATGGCCTTTAGGTAAAATAATTTCGCGGCGTGTGATGCGAGGTGTGTAAGGATGCATCGTATGATAAACATCGCCTCGACCAATTAAAGCAGCTACGGCTTGAGCAATGCCCGCGCTAGCTGAAGAAACAACGCTCGCATTTTCCGCACCTAATAATTTTGCAATATAATGCCCTGACTGGATGACTAGTTCTGACATCTCAAAGAAATTTTGACCGCCAATTTTTTGAGCTTCTAGAACTGAATCACTGACTTTGGAGACGCCTAGAATCGTCATTTTCCCACTGGCATTAATGACTTTTTTCAAACCATATTTCTCATAAACACTCATTGTTTTGCCTCCTCAACAGGGTAAACTTTTCCTCCAACAATCGTCATAGTTGGTTGAATTTCTTTTGAAACGATTGCTTCATTTCCATTGGAATCGATTAGATATTTCTCTTTATTCTTAATTTTAAAGAGGGTCAAATCGGCATTTTTTCCAACTTCTAACACACCTTTTGTCGTTAGATGGAAATTTTTAGCCGGGTTTTCTGTTACCATCTTCAAAATATTTTCCAGTGAAATTCCTAAATAAAGAGCCTTTTCCATGGTTGTAGCCAAATCAAAAACAGGTCCATTTTCACGATTTCGATGATAAATATCGGTAATAATCGTTTGACACAAAAAGTTCTCTTGAACCGATTTTTTCCCAACTTTAAAATTAAAACTGTCCGTTCCATGTCCGATATCAAATAAAATCCCTCGGCTATATGCATCCAAAACAAAGGGTTTTACCTTCTCATTTTTATCCATAATACCATTAGGTTTACCGTTATAACAATGCGTTACAATATCCCCAGACTCTAATAATGATAAGACTTCATCTAATGTTGGGGGCGCGGAACCAATATGAACCATTAATGGAATTCCCTTCGCTTTTTTCTGTAATTCTTTTGCCAGCTTTAATGGCAAGATACCATTATCACCAACAACTGTTTACTCATTCTCGCTTTAATTCCAACGATAAACTTTGGAAATTGAGCTAAACGTGCTAAATTTTTTTCTTGATTAATTTTACTTAAATCGGCTAATTCTTCTTGATGGACGATTCCATCTTCAGAAATATTCATTAATGCGAAAACATTTGTTTTAGCTTGTTGCGCGAGTTGGTAAAAATCACCAATATTCTTCTCGCCAGCCGTTCCAGCATCAATGACCGTCGTCACTCCTTTTTTAATGCCAATTTCATCAGGAAAATCATAATATAAGTCCATTTTTTCATAGCAGTGAACATGGCTATCAATCCATCCGGCAGATATAATTGTCTCTTTAGCAGAAATAACGGATCGACTCGGTTCATTAATTACTGAAGAAATTAGCACGATTTTTCCCGATTGAATACCGACTTCAAGCGGTTCACCTGTCAATGTCCTGCCCTCTTTGATAATTAAATCTAACATGCGGTTTCCTACTTTCATTGGAATAAGAATTTACTCCAAGGCTTAATGTAATCAAGTAACAAATGCTCATCATCAATAATCTGACCGACTTTATTTTTCTGATTATCTTGATGTTCTTCTAAAACAATTTGTAATTCATTTTTATATTTTCCAAAAAGATCATTTCCTATCACTATGTCTCCTCTTTTAAAGACCAAGTGATTATCATGAACTGGATTAGCATCTTTTTGATAAATTTTACGAACAACGGTCGAACGAACCATTCTAGCAGTAATATCTCCTCGTCGAACATGTTGATTTTTTAGCACAATTTCTTTTTCAACGTCGTTCACTTCCGGTACAAATTCTACCTCAAAAGATAATTGGTAACGATTAACCTCACTCATCGCCTGTAATTCTGCTTCCGAAGCATAAGCGTTGCCAATAATAACATCATCGATTAAGCCTGTCGCAAATAAATATTTCGTTTGAACTTCAATTGGTAAATAGCGATGCATTTCAAGCGTTGGTAGCCCATCATTGACATCACACGGTCCAAGTATTGCTTCGTTTGAAGTGACAAAAGCAGCTGTACGGATACCTTGTTTTTTAAAACGTTGACTACAAGTAACAAAAAAATCAAGTGGCAAAGCCGATCCATCTTGAGGGTAAAAATTATGACAACCGTAGATAAATGGTTTGTTCGCCTCATACGTCAAAATATTATCTAAGTATGCAACATCATTACTCATATTTAATTCAATAATTAAACCATACGGATTAAACGACAATAGAGCTTCTTTACTGCCATCAAACCCTAAGTCTAAACGAATACCGTCCGCTCCAACTTCTGCAAAAAATGACATATCATCATACGATATATTTAAGGCTTCAAAAATCGCTGGTGCAATATCTAATATAACTTCAAAGTCCAAGCTTTTAGCATAATCAATAATTTTCTT
>DXBN01000094.1 GCA_019116505.1 Candidatus Enterococcus avicola
ATAAATGCGGCTTGCCATTGTTGCAAATTTATTTGAACCGGTAGCAACAGCTTCAACATCATTTGTTTCAACTAATGGTTCGCGACCTGGAGTCATTAAGTTGAATTTTTTGATAACGAACATGAAAGTAAAGTAATAAACAACAGCCATTACTAATCCCATCACGATTAACATGTATGGTTTGTTAGCGATTGGCACACGTAGACTTAAGAAGAAATCGACGAAACCAGCACTAAAGTTAAAGCCTGCTGTCCATTGGAAGAAGGCAGCAACAAACATTGAAATACCTGTTAAAACAGCATGAACAACATATAATGGCCATGCAACAAACATGAATGAGAATTCTAAAGGTTCTGTTACACCAGTAAAGAATGAAGCAAAACCTGCTGCTAGCATTAATGAAGCAATTTCTTTTTTACGTTCTGGCAGCGCTGTGCGATAAATCGCGAAAGCTCCCGCTGGTAAACCAAACATCATTACTGGGAAGAAACCAGCTTGATACATACCAGTCACACCTTTAACACCTTCTGATGCCCAGAATTTACCGATATCGTCAATTCCTGCTAAGTTAAACCAGAATACGTTGTTTAATGCGTGGTGTAAACCAGTTGGGATTAATAAACGGTTAAAGAAGCCGTAAAGACCTGCTCCGATTGGGCCTAAGCCTGAAATCATTTCACCAAAGTTTACTAATGCCGTATAAACTGGTGGCCAAGCAAAGATTAAAATAGCTGAAATAGCTGCCATTGCTGCGGCTGTAACGATTGGTACGGCACGTTTTCCACTAAAGAAAGATAATGCCATTGGTAATTTAACATTTGAAAAACGGTTATACATTGCTGCGGCAATTAGACCGGCTAAAATACCAACAAAAACGTTTTTGAAGTTAATCGCATCAAATGCGACGTTGACTGTTTCTTGTCCAGTAAATAGTTTTACTGCTTCTGTACTAACTAGTGTAATCGGTGTTAAAAAGGCAATTAAACCAGCTAAAGCAGCTGATCCATCTTTGTCTTTTGACATCCCTAGCGCTAAACCAACTGCGAATAAAACACCTAAGTTATCTAAAATTGTACTACCTGTTTTGATTAAGAAGGCTGCTAGGACATTATTTCCACCCCAGCCACTTGGATCAATCCAGTAACCGATGCCCATAAAAAGGGCAGCGACAGGTAAGGTAGCTACGGGTAGCATTAGTGAGCGACCCATACGTTGCATATATGCTTTCATCTGTAATTCCTCCGACTATTCTTGACTCGTTTCTTTTTGCCCAGCTAGTCGCAAACGTTCGATATGGATGGCTAAGTAGCCTAATTCTTCGGTAGTCGTAGATAATTGGTAAGTTTTTAAAAGTAAGACACGAACTTTCTTAGCGATTTCAAAACTTGCGGGATATTTCAACTTCACCATTTGGACAATTTCATCATCCAATGCGGCATATTGTTGATTATGGTAGCGTTGTAATAATAAACGCAAATGATTGACTAAACGCGTATAATTGAGCGCCATCTTTTTGTCTCTTAAATCAATTGATAATTCTTGTTCGATTAAATGCACGATTTCAGAAACGATAGTTACCTCACGGATGCTCTGATGCTTACTGCGTTCCCCTGATCGCGCACTGTGAATATGAATTGCAATATAACCTGCCTCGTCATAAGTATACGGTACATCAAGCGTTTGCACTAAGTACCCAACTGACCATTGAGCAATCTGAAATTCTTCTGGATATAAAACTTCAATCTCCGGCAATAATTTATTACGGATAATAATACCATTTTTTAAATTTTCAGCGGCAAAAGCGATGTGATCGGTTAAAGCTATCAGCACATGCTCGTTAAGTTTTTCCATCAAGATATTTTCTGCATAATCGATAATCTTTTCAGCAGCAAATAAATATTTTTCATCAATTTGATTAAGTAACGATTGCAGCTTCATTTGTCCCTCTGCTTCTAAGACAAAAATACGTTCAATCTCACGCGTAAATAATGTGTCATTTCGTTTTTTATTAAAACCAATCCCCTTACCAATCGCCACCTTTTCTTCTCCATTTGCTTCGACTAGGACGGCATTTTGATTGAGTATTTTTTTGATTTTCATTGATTTTTATTGTTTCCTTTCTCGAGAAAGTCTATTTCACTCACTAATCTTCTTTTGCGGCCAACAAAAAACTAGGCATGGAAAACCTAAAAATGGGTAGAATCCGCCCTCGTTTTAGGTTTTCCATGCCTAGTACGATCTAGTCACATGAAATAAATATGTTAACATTGGATAATTCTAGCAGATTTTTTTTGGTTGTCAAGAATAATCAATAGCGTTTTAAAAAAATTAGAGGAGCTGTGACATAAGCCGCATCCTCTAATTGTCATGAATCTTTGTTTTAGACATTTTCGGCAATATAATGAACAAGCTTTTCGGTTTCATCCCATCCTAAACACGGATCGGTAATTGATTGCCCAAAAACTTCGCCACCGGGTTCTTGACGTCCATCTTCTAAATAACTTTCAATCATAAAGCCGCGAACATAGTGTTTTAACTCTTCATTCCATGTACGATTCGTTAAAACTTCTTGAACGATTCGCACTTGGTCTTGATATTTTTTCCCTGAATTGTCATGATTCGTGTCCACCATGATAAACGGATTTTTTAACTGATTCTTTTTATAGGCATTCATGACTTTCACAAGGTCTTCATAATGATAGTTCGGCACAGCTTCCCCTGTTTCCGTTAAACCACCACGTAAAATAACATGTGCCCATGGGTTCGAACTTGTTTCAACTTCAACCCCGTTATACATCAATTCTTGCTTTTGTTGTGCTGCATAAATCGCATTGAACATCACATTGATATTACCACTTGTTGGATTTTTCAAACCTGTTGGAAAATCAAGCCCACTTGCAACAAAGCGATGTCGTTGGTTTTCAACCGAGCGAGCACCTACAGCGTGATAACTAACTAAGTCATCGACAAATTTTAAATTATCTGGATAGAGCATTTCGTCAGCCGTCGTTAGACCGGTTTCTGCTAATACGCGCTTATGCATTTTACGTACCGCAACCATGCCTCGCACAATATTAATCTCTCCAGTCGGCGATGCGTCTTGTTGATGCATCATGCCTTTATAGCCATCACCATTCGTACGTGGTTTATTCGTATAAACACGCATAACAATAAAAACTTTCTCTTTCACAGCTTCTTGCAATGCGGATAATTTATGGGCATAGGCTAAAACTGCCTCGACATTATCGGCTGAACAAGGGCCTATCACTAAAAGGAATCGTTGATCTTTCCCCTCGATAATTGCTTTTAATTCTGCATCACGACTGGCCTTGATTGCCATTTCTTCATCGCTGAGTCTTGAAATTGATTTTACAAGATCAATATCAATTTTTTTACTTAATTCCTTAAAGCTCATTGAAAACCCTCCTATGAAAATCTGTTCTATTCATCTTATCATATTTTCATTTTTTTGCCATAATCATCCGAAGATTATTTACAAAAAATATGCTTTTATCGGCTATTCTATCGTTTTTACACTTGTTTCGATAAATGAAAAATCTGTTATTTTCTCATATTCAACTAAAATATAAACTTATGAAAATTTTCAAGAAAAATGGTTGTTGTTCCCAAGCTATTCTGGCACAGATCTGAGAGAGCCGTTTTACGTCGTAGCAAAAGAACGCTTTTCTTTCCTAAACTTTTTGTTCCTTCTCATTAACTTAAACAATCTAAAAGTCCCTGTGATTCTCATCCCACTAATGGTTTCGCTTATTTATGACCTTGTGTTTTTCAATTTGAGCTAAACTTGCATTTATATAACAAAAAATCCCGATTTTTCAATCGGAATTTTCTTATTTTTATAGTTTGCTTGCTGCTGCTTCGTCAATGATAATGGTTACGTCATCATGATTTTTTAAAATACTTGAAGGCACATCAGTTGTTAACGGACCGTTAATTGTGTTTGCGATTGCTTCTGCTTTTGCTTCACCAAAGGCCATTAAAATGATTTTTTTACCTTTCATGATTGAACCAATTCCCATTGAAATGGCTGTTGTTGGAACATCTTCAACTTTTTCGAAGTTACGTTTGTTGGCATTGATTGTTGATTCTGTTAATTGAACGACTTGAGTTGGCGCATCAAACGGTGTACCAGGCTCGTTAAATCCAATATGAGCATTTTCGCCGATACCTAAAATTTGGATATCGATTGGGTTGTTCGCAATAATTTCTTCGTACTTCGCACATTCAGCCTCTAAATCTTCTGCTTTACCGTTTGGTACGTAAGTTGCTTTAAATGGTTTTTGATCAAATAAGTGTTTGTTCATGAAGTAACGGTAGCTTTGATCGTTGTCGCCACTTAATCCAACATACTCATCTAAGTTTACTGAAGTGCATTCTGTAAAATCAAGGTCGCTAGCAACCATTTCTTTATATAACGTTTCAGGTGTGCTACCTGTAGCCAATCCAAAAACTTTTGATCCAGCATTTAATCCTTCTTGAATTAATTCAAAAGCTTTTTTTCCGCCCTCAGCGGCATCTTTTACACGAATAACGTTCATTTTTTGACGACTCCTTTAATTTTGATTTCGGACCCATTGTAACACTCTTCATATTTTCATACAATATCCGTTTACGAACGGCGGCGGTTTCGTTGGCTACCTTCCATGATAACTGGCAAAATAACTGGACGACGTTTGGTATGGTCAAATAAGAAACGGCTCAATTGATCACGAATATCTTGTTTTAATTTCGCCCATTCGAATTCATCGTCTTGCAAATGTTTTTCAACGATTTGCTCGACCATTTCACTACCCTCACGTAATAAATCACGATTGGCTTTCACATAAACAAAGCCGCGTGTTGTAATTTGCGGTTTTGAAATAATGCGTTTTTCACGACGACTAATCGTAACAACCGCTACAAAAACGCCATCCTCTGATAAGACTTTACGGTCTTTTAACACGATATTTCCGATATCACCGACACCAATTCCATCAACCATCACGTTATCAGCTGGAACGGAGCTGGCTTGTTTTAATTCCCCTTTGATTAATTCAAAGATGTCGCCACGAGCAGAAATAAAGATATTTTTCTTA
>DXBN01000095.1 GCA_019116505.1 Candidatus Enterococcus avicola
GTAGTCCATAAATAAGACCGATGTCCAACAGGTTATTACAAACGCTTGTTCTTTCGTTAATTTCTCCATGGTCACTCCCTCCAATCCCTGCAAAACTTATTCGCCAGTTTCATCTTCTCAACTAATTTCCTTAATTCGCTCTCTGATACGCCTAAATCGTTCGCCACGACGTTGTAAGCTATATCTAGTGTAATTGTACCTTCTCGCATTAAAACGTCCTCAGGGACGTCTAAACGTCTTGCAATTTTGCATATCGTTAATAGGCTAGGATTTCGTTCGCCTTTTTTAAAAGCGACTGAATCACCACCGACAACGTCCGTCCACCTTTTTTTGTTTAATTTTCGGTAGAAATTGACATTGTCTGCAAAGCTTTGCAAGATTTCTGTTTCTTCGTCATACGTTATCGTCTTCATCTTCTTCAAACCTCCATCCGTTATACTTATCTTTAATTTTTCGTGGGCTTTGACTGCCGAGATACGTACGTATCGCGCTTATGCTTATTCCTGTTGCTCTATAAGCAGCGTTTATCGATTCATAGTGACGTACAGTTTTTCCGTCCGGCGAAATAAATTTAACTTTAGTTTTTCTATTCTGCCCTTTATTTTTCATCGTTTCTGGTGGATCAACCACGCTTTTTAGATACTCAACATATTCTTTACTTACTGGTTTTTGATACTCACCTAGCCTTATTGCGGTATATAGTATACGTTCCATTGTGTTTGCTTGTGACATTTATTTTCGCTCCTCATAGCCAATTTCTTTTAAATAACTTGTCTTTTGTGCTAAGTTCTCTTCGTAATAACTTCGAGCTTGGACGCCAGAATTTAATGTACTGGCATCACTTTTGTTCATACCTTTGTACGTTTTGGTGTCTTCGTCAACAACTACTGCTCGTCTGGTGTTGTAGTAGATTTTTAGCATTTAAGACACCTCCAATCTTTCAACATTAATTTCTGTTCGGGGATCTAAGCTATACACCTTGCGGCATACCATTGCTCCGATTTGCCCGTCATCTTTGTACAAAATACCGTTAATAGCGTCCGTTACTGCTTTAAAGTAATTGTCCAAGTCTGGCTTTTTATCAACACACATGATTTCTTTCTCCAACATTCGTTGATTTTTCTTAACGTTTAAAATTCTTTTAGGTGGATAGATATAAAATACTGTTTCTATCCAAATAGCCCCTTTTTCAATCTTTTTTGGCTTTTGCGCCATCACATGATAAGCCACCGCCTTTTTATAGGCGGTCATTTCCGGCTTTTCATAGGCACGTCCTCCGCCTTGTCGGGTAAAACGAGGGCGTGATTGCGGCATTGGTGCAATTGGTACTGTATATTTCATGGCTACCTCCTAAAATGGAAACATGTCTTTTAAGTTGTCTATATCTAAGCTAGAACCGTTTTGTTTATTATTGGTGTAATTACCTTCGTTTCTGTTTTGCGAAGCTGTATCACGCTTATTTTGACTATTACCACTGTTCTTCTTGTTTCCGCTGGTAAAGCTAAACTCACGAGCAACAACTTCTGTGATATACACCTTGTTTCCTTGTTTGTTGTCATAGTTTCTAACTTGTATTGATCCAGTAACTAAAATTTCGCTACCTTTTTGAAAATAATTAGCGACTGTTTCAGCTTGTTTCCCCCAAAACACAACATTTATCCAGTCAGTTTCGTAGTTATCCCCATTTTTAAAGTTGCGTTGTACACCAATGCTGATAGTTGCTACTGCCTTGCCGGATGCCGTGTATCTCAAATCCACGTCTTTTCCTAATCGCCCTTGCAATGTAATATTGTTAATCATCTGTTATTCCTCCTATTTTTAATAATCCATAGCCTAATTTTTTCTCAATCTCTGCTATGTCAAAGATGAGCCATTTTGTTTCTTCTGCTTCGTCTTGCAGCTTATTCTTTTCTAAAATTCCCACTTGATTTTCTAACAAGCAGACAAGCTCTGACCGTTTCCAATCATTTTCTTTTAGGATTGCGAGATATTCTTTTCCTGTCATCTATATTCTCCTAGATCCATAAAGCTGTAATTGATGTTGTATTTCAATCTGCCACGCCGTCCTGACCTGTTTTTTGCAATATCCAAATACATTAAATTTTCTTCTTCGCTGTCTTTAGATAAAAACATGACAATTGAGCTGTCTTGTTCAAGACTTCCAGACGATTTCAAGTCTTGTAGTCCTGGCGTTTTATCTTGTCGATACTCCAGTCCACGATTAAGTTGTGCCAATATCACAATCGGAATTTCTAACTCACTAGCTAAAAGTTTCAATTCTCTTGTAATCAAATTAATTGCAATTCGTTCTCCACCATCTCCTGCTGCGTTGACACCTTCAACGTGAACTAGCCCCACATAATCTAAAAAAGCTATATATCGTTCTGGTATTGCTCTTTCTTTTATCTTTCGTTTGATAGCTCCCAATGTGTCGTATTCCTCTCCAAACAATGCCATGTCATACTCTTGCATTAATTCTTTGTACCCTTGCATGACTGTCGCTTTTTCATCTGACGATAGATTGGTGTAATCTCCCAATTTCAAAGAGTTGATTCCTTTTTTTCGCGACAAGATACGATCAACTAGTTCAAACTTGTTCATCTCTAAGCTGAAAAAATCAGCTCTTATATTTTTGTTACGATCTAAAATATCCATCATCAAATTTAAAGAGACTAGTGTTTTCCCAACTCCTGACCGCGCTCCAATTGTGATAAGTTGGCCTGGCCGAAAACCTCCACCTGTCATCATGTCAACATCTTCAAACGTTTTAAGTGATCGGCTTTTTTCGCTATAAAGCTTTTCCTCAAACTCTCCAATTGAAGAACTTAGCAAGCCGTCATCTTTTGAGGTATTGATATTCTTAATTTCTTCAGTCAAACTTGAAATTACATCTAAATATTTCTTGCGCCCCTCTGTCTGATACTTTGCCATGTACATATTCAGTTGTTTTTGCACATACTCTTTGTGTAAGTAAGGTGCCATAGCGCTAAAGGAATATTTTTCTTGTCCACGGACATTTTTTAGTGATTCCAACTCTTCTAAAGCGATTGGCGAACCGTTTTCCGTTAATTGTTCCACTAAATCCGCCATATTTTGACAATCGCCTTTTAAATCAATAACGCCTTGCACAATTTTTTTCATGACATCTGACACAAACCACTCGCTTTTAACTTCTAAAAATTGAACTTGCCTCGGATCGTTTAAAAGGTTAGCCACCATCATTTGTTCGTTCATTCCACCACCTCATAAATTCTTAGATTTTTAGTACATATTGGTATTTCGGACCCGCCATTCGTTTTTATAATTAGCTCATTTTTGAGGACTTCATCTAAAAATATTCCTTTATGATTGACCCATTCCCCTTTGTTATCTACTCGCATTAGATGTGATCGGTTATCGCTATCTAACCACTCGTAACACTTATCCATAAATAGATTCCCAATCCATGTCTTCAAAGTTTTCTAGCTTACTTTGTGGTGGTTCGTTATTACGATTATTAAAGGGGTTCTTTTTTTTACTCTTAAACTCTTGGTCGGCTTTAGCTACTTTTTCAGGCGTGTCTATCTTTGCGATTTTCCACCGATCTAAAATAGCTTGAACATACTTACTTAAATTCCTAAGCTCTACCATCTGTTCATAAGCTTTATGGATAGCAATACAAATCATTTCTCTAGGCCATTCTTTTAACCACTTAACTATGTTTTGTTGCAAGATTCCGTTAGGAAAAGCACCATAAAGTTTTTGGACCAATTCAGCTGGATATTCCGCCCCATCATCATCAATATTAATTGTAATATTAGATGTATTATTCTCTGTAACGTTTTTGTTACTAGGGTTGTAACTTTTTTGTGGCGGGGTAGTAACATTTTTGTTACTAGGGTTGTAACAAATTGTTATCGACCTCTTTTCTATTTCTTTTGTGCCTTCTTTATAAACAACTTCGCGGTGTATATAACCGTTTTCTTCTAGGCTTTTTAACCACCTTTGAATTGAAACCCTGTTAACGTTGTATAGTTCTGCGAAATATTCGGTGCTCGCCCAACAGTAACCTTTTGCGTTGCACAGCGCCGTTATCTCTCCGTATAAAAGTTTTGCATTTGGAATTAAATCTTTGTCATATCTCACATTTGCAGGTATGATCGCGTAAAAGTTAGGTGTTTCACTCATTCTTCATCCTCCTATTCTTAATTTTTTGATTGTTTCTTGATTCAATCTGATTCCCTCAACGTGATACTTATTTTTAAAGTTTGTAATGCCGAGATTATGCTTTTCCGTGTGATGTTCTCTACACAAAGCGGCAAAATCAAATTGTGTGTGATCAACTGTTTTTCTATCTCGTCTACCAAGTGCTTTGCTAAAGTGGTCAATATCAGCATTAGCTTTCCCACAAATACAGCACGTACGAGTAGTTATGCATTTATAAAAGTAATACGAGCGGTTCATAGGCAAGACGTCATAGCCTTTTTTAAACGGTATATGATTTTCAAAAATGAAATCTAGGATGATATTGTCTAGCAAGGCTATGTCGTCTTTTGTGTTTTCCGATAAGTCAGCTAAGCTAATCTGTTTCCCTGTTAAAAGGCGATATTTCCAATAAAACATATCTTTCAAGGCTTCAAACGGTTGACCTGTATAATTAAAAATGTCATTCAGTAAAGCAAACGTGAAAGCTCTTTGCTCTGGCGAAAAGGAACGCGGATCTCTGATTCTTATATCTGCTTCCCTATCGCCTGTATATCCGTTATAGACCGTTTGTAGCCTTTCTAAGTTGAGTGGTTCATTTATCTGCACCGTGACTAAATCGCCGTCTATTCGCTTTATTTTGCCCGTGTAATCTAAATTGTTGAGCATTTCTAATCACCAACTGTTTCAAATTCGTATCCTTGTAAAATTAAATAATCTTCTAGCTCGTCTAACTGACTAGGTGTGCCAAATACTTTATAAAATTTAAAAGGCTCTGGCTGTTCTTGAATCGGTTCTGTTTTAGTTTCGATAATCTCGCCTGTATTGGTATCAACAACCTTAAGCATTGAATTAAATTCAGCAAGCGTTTCAACGTGTCTAATCGCCTCTTGTGCTTCTTTTCGTTGCTCGTCTTGGCGTTTGCGTTCTTCTTTCTTGATAACTGCTTGGTCCATTCTGTTAGTAACCTGTGTCACATCTTCCTCGCTTGCGTACATTACCCAACTTTCGGGATCTAGGCTTAGCGTTTCAGCATACTTAGCAATCATTTTTTCGTTAGCTTTGATTCTCTTTTTTTCATCTCTGACAACTTTCATCGCATAAGCAATCTTTTCAATCGTACCTTTTGTCGGCTTGCCGTTTTTGGTAAAGGCTGTTTTATTCAACCATTCTGGCTCGATTCCAATTGCTGTATTTTCGATTTCATAACTCGAAGCCATTTCATCGATTGTTTCCAAAATTTCATTTTCACGAAGTTGTCGCTGCTTTTCTTCAAAGTCGTTTAAACCGTCT
Organism: Candidatus Enterococcus avicola; assembly: GCA_019116505.1. Taxonomy (GTDB): domain Bacteria; phylum Bacillota; class Bacilli; order Lactobacillales; family Enterococcaceae; genus Enterococcus_I; species Enterococcus_I eurekensis. The sequence goes on from DXBN01000095.1 coordinate 5,476, forward strand.
GAAATCGTCCGTGCGACGTTTTTGAGTTGGCCAGTATAATTATTTAGTTTCTTCTCAAAGTCTTTAAGAGGGCTATTATATTCGCGTTTAACAGCCTTTCGTTGGTCGTCTATCTTTTTAATAACTTTGTTGAGGTCAGCTCGTGCTTTTTTAGCCTCATCTGTGTTCTCGTCTGTAAAAACTAGTGACTTGTAATAATCAGTCGTTTCATCGACTAGCTGTTTCAATTCCTCTTCCTTTTGAATTGTGATTTCGCTAGGCTTGAAATCAACTTTAAATTCTTTGGTAATTAATTCATTCATGCTGTTTGACCAGCTTTCTCTTCGTAATTTTTATGCCATTTTTTTAAAACATTCATAGCTCCACCAAAGTTTTTCATTTCCATTTGTGAAGTATCTTGAATATTTAACATTTGATTTAATTTATTCAAGACGTCGTCTGGATCGTTTCCTGCTAGTTCAGAAATCTTTCTAGCTTCATCCTTTAAAGTTGCCAACTGTTGACCATTTACTAATTTTTCTTGTTGATTATTTTGTTTTTTTTGATTCTTTTTCTGATTTCCTTTTTCTTGTTGATTTTTATACTCGTTTGTGTCTGTGTCTTTGGTATCATCTATAAGATACAATCCATTCATGGCATATTTTCTAGCGTAAGACGACGCTGTTCCTGTTATCTGACTCTCGTCCATTCCTTTTTTTACTTGTGATTCTCTTGCATATCCCAAAGCTTGATGAGAACTGTTACCGTCTGTAATACTTGCTACAGCTTTGACGTAATAACGCTCTCCTATCATCACGATTTCGTCACTTAAAGTTGGCAATAATCCGTATTTTAAAGCTAGTGGCTTCACAGCTTCTAAGATGTCTTCCCCTGATCGGTAGTGGTACCCTCCGTAATCGTTCCATTGGCCTTTCGGTGCTTTTAATTCAGCAATCAAAGAAACCAATTTTTCGTTAAATGTTTTTTCTTCACTCATTGTAATAACTCCCATCCTTTCACTGGTTCACACGACCAAATCAAGTCGGTATCTTTTTCGTCAAAAACAAATTCCGCGATATCTTCAGCATGTACAAGATATTGATTCGTTTTTTTATAAACCTCATCTAAATCGAAAATTACGGTTAAAATTGATTTTTTTACAAAAACAATGAACAAATCATCATCTTTATGCACAGTTTTCGGTTTGAAAGTTGTTCGAAGTTGTTCCTCTCCGTATTCATCTGTCCTAAAAAATTTCCGTCCAGCAAATAACTCGCTATTCGGTTCAGCTAGTTGGTTATCATAGCTATTGCCAATTGTGTTAAACATCTGGTATAATCCTCCTATAAGATATTTTCTTTCTGACTAATCTATTTGTGGTAGGTTAGTCTTTTTTTGTTGCCAAAAACCAGTTCAATGTTGTTATCACTTCCTCATCCTCCATATCTATTTCGTCGTCTGCGAAAAATTCATGGAATGTGTCGTACAGCTTCCGTCCCCCCCTATTTAGCTCAGCAAGCCGTCTAGCGTGTGCTACGTTCGTTCTAGCTTGTGGCCTAAGCATTTCACTTACCGTCGTTCCTAACACTTGTGAGAGTCTATCAGCCATTTCTAGTGACGCACCTTTCTTTTGTGCCATGATATTGTAAATTGTCGATGGTGCTACGTTTACTTTTTCGGAAAATTCGTAAACGGTATATCCTTGTCCAGCCAACAACTTTTTAAGATTGTTAGAAAAATTTTGTTGTGAGTTCATTGCTTCCTCCCCTCAAGTATGATTTCTCCCAATCGCAATCCAGCCACGAAAAACACAAATATTGTCGCAACTTTCCATTGCCCGATTGCGGATAGAAAGGTAATCATTAGTAGATAGCCGGTTGATTCGACCAGGTTAATTAATTGTTTCATTCTTAGCACGCCCCATGCTTTATTTTTTATTTAGCCATTTTTCTACTTCGCGTATGTCAAACTCAAGTGATCCAGTGGGAGTGTAGTGGTATGGCAGACCTTTTTCCATGTAACGATAGATAGTGGTCGTTGATTTGCCGAGACGGTCAGCAAGTTGTTTTTTGTTAAACTTGACTTGATTTGTCTGTTTAAAAATCAGCTCTTGCCGCAACTTCTCAGTAATCTGTGGAAGTAACTCGTTTAGTCGTTCTTCCACGCGCTGATCGATTTGTTGTTCGATGGTCATGGTGGTCACCTCAACGATCTAAATAAATTTCTTCCATACCTAACAAATCAGCTATGTTATACACACTTTCGATAACATCTTCTTGGAACCCTTCAAAAGTGATTGGTTCGCCGTCTACAGTGATTTCTTTTTGTTCACATTCACATAGTTCGATTAATTCTTCTAAAATTGATTTGATATTGTCGTGATCCATTTTTTAGTCCTCCATTAAAAATGCAATGTCATCGCCGTGTTTTGTAGCAATCTCCGCCTGTTTATCTGTAATTCTTAGCTGATAATCTTCAAAATCTTCTAGTCCTAGTCCGTCAACAAAATTGATAGCTTGTTCAAAATCAATATGTCTAACATCTAAATAACTGGCTACATCAAATTTAATTCCTAGCTTTGTATAAATTCCTCGTGTCATATGTCCCATTTTTGCAGTAAAAAGTTCACTCGATACATGTTTACCAAATAGTCTTGCAACTAATTGAGCTGATTTCTTCCCAACCGTAGTTTTTAATTTAGAAGCTTGGCGACGACTGATTTTGTTGTCATCCCTCATGGCTTTAATTTCTCTTTTTGTTTCATCTCGCATTTCTACCATTTCATCTTTCACATCGATAACTGCTGTAATGACTTCTTGCAACGCCTTGCTTTGGTCGTCTTGACGTTTTAACGTAAACTGCAAAGCCTCCAAACTGCGATTTTCTTTGTTTGCTACTGGTGTGTTATCCATTGATAATCTCTCCTTCTATAATTTTTGTTTGTTCATTTGGTAATATTTTTCTCATTTCACTTACCCAAAAATCAACGCTGTTTACGACATCCGACAGTTGGTTCGTCGCTTCAGTGTCATGTAATTCATTGACGAGCGGTTTAAATCTTAAACTCGCCATTTTTTTATCAAAAAATGTTTCTATTTCATTCATCAAGCTGTTAAATTCTATTGTGGCTTTTATACGTTGATCGATTGATTTTTCTTTCTTTCGCAAAGCATCGATATTTGCTTCGAGTGCTTTGGCGCTTGCTGTGTTTTCTTCTAGCAAGTCGTATTGCATTTTTTTCATTTTTAAATCGTTTTGAACAGATGAAAGTTGTTTTTGTAAGTCGTTATTTGAAGCTTTTAATTGCTCGTAATCACTCGGAACAACTTCTACAGTTTTTTCCACTACTTGTGGTTCTTGCTCGTTTAGGTCATCAATCATGCGAGCTTGCATTTCGATTTGGTCGTTTTTGGCTTTGAGTTGATTGGATTGTTCTTTGAGTTTTTGTTCCTGCTCTCTGTTTTTTCGCTTAATGTCTTCAATTTCTTTAACAGTAGGCTTTTCACCATTTTCAACTCTTTGAATTTGTTCCTCTTTTTGCTCGGCTGGTAAAGTTGTAATTAAATACATGGCTCTTGTGCTCAAATGTTGCCACGTGTCATCATTTGGAAGCTCATCTGCAATTTTTATATACCTAGTTGCTTCCGATCGTTCCATGCCTATAGAATCTAGCCATTTAATATACTGTCCGTGTGCCAAATCGTTGACTTTTACATGTTTTATCCGTTTGCCTATTTCCCAAACAGACATGCCTGCAAAGTTTTTCCAAGTTTTTATTTCTGCAGTTATGATATTTAAGTCATTTGATAGCTCTACTTCATTCAATTTTTTCGCTCCTTTCTCGTACTTAAAGTACGGTATTAGTTATACTCGTATAAGGTCATCATCGATCTTAAATACATAAGCAATTGCAAAAAGTTGTAATGGCTTAATTGGTACTCTGTTATTTTCCCAATCTGAAATGGTCTTAGTGCTTACCCCCAACTTCTGTGCAAGAGCCTCTTGCGTATAACCGTTATTTACTCTAATAGCCTTTATAGACATTTGTTTGTCTGACATTGTTTGTCACCTTCTTTCTTGCCTGTGTCTATAATATACCGCACTTTAAGTACGGTGTCAACACTTAAAGTAAAAGTATTTTAATTTTATTCTTTACTTTTCTGCACTTTAAGTGTAGTATATATGTATGGAAAGGAGGTATATATAGTATGAAAAAAACAGAAACTGCAAAAATACAACGAGAAATATTAGCAAAAAACTTAAATGAATTACTTGAAAAAAAGAGACAATCTCAAGCTGATGTGATAAAAGCTTTGAATATTCCAGAGGCGACCGTTAGAAGTTGGTTTAGCGGAACAAAATATCCACGTATAGATAAGATACAAATGTTGGCAGACTATTTTAACGTACCACGCTCTCGAATAACAGAAGAACAAGCAGATAATTTAGAAAGAGTAACAAAATTAACACGAATCCCCATTTTAGGAGAAATAGCTTGTGGCGATCCAATTTTAGCTGAAGAAAATATCGAGGGTTATAAAGAAGAAATATCTGACATATTGCCAACAGGAAAATTATTTTATTTAAAATCTAAAGGCGATAGTATGGAAGGAACAATTCCCAATGGGAGTTATGTCCTGATTAGAAAACAACCTCAAGTAGAAGATGGCGAGATTGCAGCGGTTTTAGTAAATGGAGACACAGAAGCCACCTTGAAACGTGTTAAACATCAAGGAAATGTCGTTATGCTTCTACCAGACAACCCAAGCTACGATCCATATATAATAACTGAAGAAAACCCTGCTAGAGTGATTGGTAAAGCATTGAAAGTAAGTTTTGATTTATAGCCGGTTTAACCACCGGCTTTAATATAAAAAAATAAAATAGAGAGAAGGAATAAAATGAATACAGTGTTAGCTTTTACTTACTTATTAGGACTTATCGGCATTATCGTTGGTATAGCAATGTTGATTTTTAAAATTATTAAAAAACGTCCTAAAAAGGTTTCTGTTGTGATTACTTTAGTTTCTTTAGCAGTGTTTATAATATCCATGACATTTTTTAACCCAAATTATGTCGATCGTGTAAACCCTGAAAACACAGACTGGGATGATTATAAAACAGACTTATCGTTTAGCGATTTTGAAAGGTCTCCTAAAGATCACGATTTAGATAAAACTGTAATGCTAGTTAAAATTTTACAAGTTTTTCCACAAAATGAAAATGGAGAGAAATCATATCGTGCTCTTACAATAGATTCTGACGATAATGAAAAGGATATGTTTTT